>JAAYQH010000275.1 GCA_012519365.1 Planctomycetota bacterium
ATGTTATTTAAGGGCTGTTGTGGTCGTTCTATACCGATGACAATGAGCCGCCGGTGGTGGATGCCGGCCCCGATCAGGCGGTCTGGCTGGGAATGGACGGAATCGACGGCCAGGTCACGGTCACGCTGGAAGGCTATACGGCTGATGACGGTCGGCCTGGGCCGTATGTGGTGCTCTGGACGCAGGACCAGACCGAAGCGCCGCCGGTGGGCATTGTCAATGCCGATCAGGATGTCGCAACGGTAACGCTGACCGAACGCGGCGTGTATGCTTTTACCCTCACCGCTGATGACGGCGAAAAGCAAGCCTTTGATACCGTCCAGGTCGTTGTGGGCGATACCCCCTGCGACGCGTCTCATATGAGCAGCGGTCAGCCGTATTTGCCCAGCGATATCAATCAGGATTGCATTGTGAATCTGGAGGATTTTGCCCTCTTGTTCGCGCAGGGGTGGCTCAGTTGTACCGATATGTTGACCCATTGCGGTCTGTAAGGATCAAATTCAACAGCCGTTTCGCTAACTTTCAGGAAAAGAGGAGACGAACCCATGAGAACGTTAACCGTATTCGCACTGCTGGCGATGGTCTTGGGCGGCACGGCCTGGGCGGCTGATGTCATCGTGCCGGCCGATATGAGTTGTCGAACCGAAGGATTTGGCTATGCCGATACCAATCGACACGATTCGAGCAAGCTCAGTGTGCGTGCCTCGTCTAATGGCAACAAGTCGTGGATCAAGTTCGATCAACTGGCCGAGTATGATTTAGGCACCCTGCGGGCGGCGAGTCTGACGGTCTTTCTGCACGAAGGCAAAGGCGGCTCGCAGCAATGCGATGTCTCAGCCGTCAATGATGATGTGCTTGACAATATCAACTGGGTTGATCATCCCAGTCAGGCAGTGCCGGAACAAGGCATTTATGCCCTGACGTGGAACAATGCGCCGGGCAATCTGATCTCGGATTTGGGGCTGCTGGACCCGGCTAAGACGACCTTAATCGATACCCTTCGTTTTACCGACGGCCAAGCAGGGCAGGGCTTTGAGATCGACGTGTTGGATATTCTGCTGGCCGATACCGACGGTATCGTCCAATTCGTCCTGCACAATGCGCCCAATTTGCTTAATTTCGCGACGCACGATCATCCGGATCCTGCAAAGCGACCTTATCTGACCCTGGCGTTTCCGCCGGAAGGGGCCGATTTTCCCATTCCCGAAGACGGCGCCGAGGTGGAAACGGCACTGGCACAATTGGCATGGACCAATCCGGAGCCGAATACGCCCGGCCAGCCGATTTATTGCGATGTCTATCTGGGAACCGAACCGAACCGACCGGCGATGGATAGGGTTCCGGTGGGGCCGGATATCTCTGCCGTAGCGATTAATACGGCCAATTTCCCGAATTTCGGGGTTTTGCTCAACCGGGTCACTTATTATTGGGTGGTGGATTGCTACGACACAGATAAAGGACTGATCGAAGGTGAATTTTGGTCGTTCTACACCAATAACAACGAAGCGCCGCTTGTGGACGCTGGCGATGATAGTGTCGTGTGGCTGACCATGGGCCCAGAGCCCGGTCAGATAACGATGACCCTGTCCGGCGTTATCTCCGATGACGGCCGGCCTGAGCCTTATACTGTTCAGTGGACTCAGGTGGACAACGGTGCGCCGGCAGTGGACATTGTCAATGCCGATCAGGAAGTCGCGACCGTAACGCTAACCGAACGCGGCGTATATGTGTTTATGCTGACCGCTGATGACGGCGACAAGCAAACCTCCGATACGGTTGAAATCATCGTCGGTGACACTCCCTGCGATGCCTCGCATCTCAGTACGGCTGATCCCTATCATCCGGCCGATGTCAATCAGGACTGCCTTGTCGATCTGGCCGACTTTGTCCTGCTGTTTGCCGACGAGTGGCTGACCTGCACGGATGAACTGACCTATTGCGGTGTCCCGCTGCCGATGTAATCACGGCGGACCGACAAGAGGCGCCAAAAGAACACAGACCCGACTAAGGATGTAGCCGGGAAAAGGGAGCATGATACGGACAATCAAACAGGTGAAAAAATGAAAAATCTAAAGAAACGAAAAATCCGTTCGGCCTTTACGCTTATTGAACTACTGGTGGTCATTGCCGTTATCGCGTTGCTGTTGTCGATTGTGACGCCGGCCCTGAAAAAAGCCCAGGATACCGCCAAGCGGGTGGTGTGCGGGGCGAGACTGAGCCAGATCGGCAAAGCCATGAAAATGTACGCTGAGGCGTTCGGTGGTGCGCTGCCGGATGATCATAACATCAACGGCAGTCGCGATCGGCATGGCCATGTGGTCTATCGGGATGATAACAGGTATCCCAACGGCATCCTCAAGCCCTATCGGTTTGCGTATTTGTACGAGTTGAATTACATTGAGACGCCGGAGGTGTTTTATTGTCCCGGCAATCGACTGGATTCCTATAAGTATGAATCCTACACTCAGCCGGCGCCGTGGGGTTCGCTGTCGCAGGATTTTAACACCAACGCCGAGACGTTCGGCAACCAGTGGGTGCGCATCGGCTATACCTATTTCCCGGTCGAACGAAACGCCCGAATCGATCCGTCTATCGGGGCGCCGTACGAGCTGGGTAAGAAGTTCGTTCAGCTGAATCCCAATATGCCGTATGCCAGCGATTTGCTGCACAATCGGCAAAGTTTATCCCATCAGACCAAAACCGTAAAAATGATCAACGCCTTATTTCCGGACGGCCATGTTGCCGTCTGCAATGACCCTGATGTGTTTGATGATGCGATTTGGGATCGGGTAGACAGCGGCGTGTCCGCCCAGACGGATTACGATTTTCTCTATTACAATGTATTTCGCTTGGTACGTCCCTAATACTCAGGGATAATGCCGATTCTTTGCAAAACAGCGGGGCTTTCACAAGGCCGGCCAGGAAGGGTGATGTCGGCATTGGGAGGCAAGGGGATGTGTCCTGTCCGTTTAAGCGGACGGGTCTGCGCGGTTTTTGTCGTCTCTCAAGTTGCGGACTGCCCTGTTTTTCTGCAGCCGAGCCGGTCTCGGTGAGGGAGAAGGGGCAACGGTGCGTTTGACTTCCCCGGACAGGTTAGAGAGTAAGTGTCAGTATCAATAAAAGTCGGCTTTTGTTGCGGCTTCATTCTGCGTAGTGTCACCAAAGCCGCCGAGGGGGGCTTAAAGACGAGCGGCACCGCTGTTTTTCGACAGAGCAGGCGTTTGCAGACTGGCGACAGAAACAGACCGCTGTTAAATGGTGAATATGAAAATTGCGAAAAGGAATGACAATGAAGACTGCCTTGAAAACGAGAATGGATTGGACTCTTTCCCATCTCAATTCCTTTGCTGTAGGGATGGGGCTTTGTGTTTTTTTGCTTGTCGCGACGGGCTATTGCGCATCGCAGAGTCGTCGCCTTGAGTCGATTGAATATCATCGAGCCGGCGATGAGCGACTCTTGCTGGATGCGTCTATTCCGCCGGGAGAAGGCCTAAGGCCGGGCGTGATCCTGATTCACGGCGGAGGCTGGAGCAGCGGCAACCGCCGCGATATGGACTTCCTGTTTGAGCCGCTTGAGCAAGCGGGCTTTTCGGTGTTTACCATTAGCTATCGACTGGCGCCGGCACATCGCTGGCCGGCCTGCATCGAGGATGTCAAGGCGGCGATACGATGGGTCAAAGAAAACGGCCCCGCTTATAAAACAGATCCGCAGCGGATTGCGCTTATCGGCTATTCGGCAGGCGGCCATCTGGCAACGTTTGCCGCGGTCACTGCCAAGCCTGCCGAGCGGGTGCAGGCGGTCATTGCCATGGCGGCCCCGACCGATCACGAGGCCGACAACGAACGCCGCGGCGGCTTGAGTTCCTCGATGCAAAAGCTGCTGGACTTGCCGCCGGAATTGACCGAGCAGACCCGACAAACCCTTCGCGCGATCTC
>JAAYQH010000276.1 GCA_012519365.1 Planctomycetota bacterium
AATAAATAACTGCTCGGCCCAATCTCGACGCTTGGAAACACCCAACGATAGGGTCTTTCCGGATCGTCAGAAATGCCCCAGCCGCTGAGATTAACAGTTTCATTACCGCCATTATACAGTTCAATCCAATCCGGCCACTGCCCTTCATCATCGGCGACAGTACTGTCATTTGATGCCATAACTTCATTGATTACAATGGGTTGTGAGTGCGAGAGAGAACTGAATAAAAACCCCGTAAGAACCGCTATGAGCAAGCACCGCCCCTTAAGATAAGTCATTGATTTACCCCCATTCACAGGAATAGTCATATATTAAGTGCCGTATGTTTTTCGTCGACCTGAATATCGAGTTAGTTTACCGGATTATACACAAAAAATCAACTATTTTATCATTTAGCGAATCGCCCCGTTTATCAAACAACGCCGGGAAAAGTGTTGACATTAACTGTTAAATGCCTATTGTTTATAATTCTTTTTGATAATTTTGGAACAATAAGGAAACCCTATGGACAAAGAACGGAACAAATGGGTCGCCATTTTTGACGTGGACGGCACAATGGTCAGCAATACCGCCTACCATCGGCAGGCGTGGTATGATTTATGTGCAAAATATGGTATCCCGATGGACCACGAGTCCTATCATGCCAAAATCCACGCCCGCAGCAATGACAAAATCGTCCCCAATTTATTCGGGCCGAATGTGGATGAGGCCTTTATTCGTAAGATAGAGAATGAAAAGGAAACGCTGTATCAAGACCTGTTTCGACCGGTCATGCGCGAAACGCCGGGGTTAACCGCCCTTCTGACGGCGTTAAACGAGGCGGGCATTCCGTGCAGTGCCGCTTCGAACTCGCCGAAATCCAATGTGGATTTTGTGCTGGATGGGTTGGGTATCCGGCATCTTTTTTCAACTGTCTATTGTCGGGATGACGTATCTGTCGGCAAACCCGATCCGGAATTGCTCCTCAAAACAGCCGCCAGCCTGAATTTGCCGCCGCATCGGTGTTTGGTCTTTGAGGATTCCTCGTCCGGCTTTGCCGCCGCCCGGGCTGCGGGAATGCCCTATGTTGTCATCACCGCCGGTGGAGATCCGTCAGAACTGACACAGGCTTATGATGCCCGGCTGATTTGTGAAGATTTTACGTCATTGACGCCGGATAAACTGGCCGCACTGATGGACGGCTGCCCGACACATTGACAATCACCACGCCGGACAAATGACGGGTTTGATTTTAGCTGCGTTTCCTGAGAACCCTTAAAGAAGATGCTCAACCAGATGAGCTAATGCCATCCGTCCCTGCTCGCCGTCGCCAATCGGGCCGCCGGCTTTACAAAAAGCCAGATGCAAACGGGCAAGCGTCTCGTTGACAGTGTCCATATCGAGCGTATTATCAGGCCCAAATGCTATGGCAGCAGCCTCTGGAGCGGCAAAATTCTTGCGGCAAAAGGTAACGCAATGGACCGGCCCATCGTCCTGCTCGTCCAGATACACCAGCGGCAGCCCGTGTGTACGGCAGATCAGGGGACGAAAAGGGTAAATCTGACAGAGACCTTCTTTCAAAAACCCACACGCCGCCTGCTCATCGAACGCCGGCTTGATACCGGCTGAGCGGAGATCCTGCGCAATCGCGAAGAACTCCACCGGCCAAACCGTCAGATTCATACAACAGTCGGTACACTGTTTTTGGCATTGAAGATAACAAGAATGCAACGTCAACAATCGGTCAACCTGTTGATCAATCTCGGCTCGCAAGTGATGGTATTGCCGAATAACGTTATCCATCTGTCAAAACTTTCTCCCTTGAATCGTTCTCGCAATAGCACGAAGTTGCAGCAGGGCGTGGTCAAAAAAGAGTTTATAGCCTTCACAGAAATAGCTGGCAGCGACATGTGTCCCGGTGAGCACCGCACGGTCTTTGGGGCAGCCGCCGCGACAGATTTCCAGATAACGACACACTAAGCATTTATTGGCAATCTCTGTTTTCCTGCGGGCAAAGTGGTGTTTCAGCTCACTATCGGCCAATTGTTCAATCGGGGTATCCATTATGTTGCCCAGTCGCGTGTCGTCGGCAACATAAAAATCACAGCAAAAAACATCGCCGTTATGTTCAACCACAAGATAATCGTTACAGCGTCGGGCAAAGGTACACTCCGTATGCACGCCATACAATAAAAAACTCAACACACTGTCAAACAGACGGATACTGCGCACCCCGACACCCTCTGCCGCCCATCGGTCAAAAATGCGACACATAAACCGTCCGTACTGTTGCGGCGTGATGCTGAACGGTGCCGGCCTGGCAGGATCGCAGGGGTCTTTTTCAACGCACGGCACAAACTGAAGAAACCGTACATCAATCGACCGAAAAAAATCATACAACGCGTCCGGATGCTCCACATTGATATGATTGAGCAATACAAGAACATTAAACTCCGCCTTGTGTTTGCGGCAGGTCTCCAGGCCCCGCATAACCCGATCAAAAGTGCCATGGCCGAGCCGGTCCTTGCGATACACATCGTGAATCTCTTTGGGCCCGTCAATACTGATGCCGGTCAAAAACCGGTACTCGGCCAAAAAGGCGCACCACTGATCATCCAGCAGCATACCATTGGTTTGCAGGGCATTGGACACCGTCTGGCCGGGAGCACCGTATTGTTTTTGCAACGCGACCAGCCGTTTGTAAAAATCCAGCCCCATCAATGTCGGCTCACCGCCCTGCCAGGCAAAACTGGTGTGCGCAAAGCCCAGCCGCAGATAATCTTTGACAAGCCGCTCCTGGATCGTCTCGCTCATTCGATGAGCGCCATTGCCGAACAATGCCGATTTGCAGGCATAAAAACAATACTCACAGGCGATATTGCAATCCGGCCCGGCAGGCTTGATCAACAGCGTAAACGGTCGAGTCATCAGAAACGTCTCTTCTATTTTTCCGCTTTGGCCACAAACGGACTCAAATCACGCAGGCGATTGACGATCGGGCCGATCTTTTCAATAACAAAATCAACCTCTTGCCGGGTGGTGTATCGGCTCAGACTAAAGCGAATCGAACCGTGGGCAGCCGTAAACGGTACCCCCATCGCCCGCAGTACATGCGACGGCTCCAACGAACCGGACGTACAGGCCGATCCGGAACTGGCACAAATGCCGAACTTGTCGAGCATCATCAAAATCGACTCACCCTCGATATACTCAAAACTGATGTTGCTGGTATTCGGCAGCCGATTGTCCATATCACCGTTGACAAAGCAATCCGGACACGTATTCAAAATCCCCTGCTCCAGGCGGTCGCGCAAGGCCTTGACGCGGATGTTTTCCTCCTCCATATAGCGCATTGCCAATTCGCAGGCCTTGCCCATTGCGATAATTCCCGGCACATTTTCCGTTCCGCCCCGCCGGCCCGATTCCTGATGCCCGCCGTGCATAAACGTCCCGATACGCGTGCCCCGACGCACGAACAGCACACCGATGCCTTTGGGGGCATGAAGTTTATGCCCGGACAGGCTCAACAGGTCGATGGGACTGTCTTTGAGGTTCAGCGGAATCTTGCCGACCGCCTGCACCGCATCCGTATGAAACACAACGCCGCGCACCTTGACAAGCTCGGCAATCTGCTCGATCGGAAACACGGTGCCCGTTTCATTGTTAGCCCACATCACCGAAACCAGCGCTGTATTATCATCAATGCGAAAACCAAGTTCATCGATGTCCAGACACCCCTGCCGATCCACACCGATTTCCGACACGCTATAGCCGTGTCGTTCCAGATCGCGACAGGTTGCCAAGACCGCCGGATGCTCCACCCGTGTGGTCACAATTTTGCGTTTCTCCGGCATCATCGACAAGACCCCTTTGATCGCGGTGTTGTCGCTTTCGGTGCCGCAACTGGTAAAAAGAACTTCTTCCGGATGGCACCCTAACAGGGCCGCCACCTGCTCCCGTGCTCGGGCGATATCCCGCGCAACGCTGCCCCCGAAAGAATGCATACTGGACGGGTTGCCGTACCGCTGGGTAAAATACGGCAGCATAGCCTCCAGAACCTCATCGGCCACCCGCGTCGTCGCGTTATTGTCCATATAAATCACGTTATTCATTAGGCATCTCCCGGCCGTCGGTCTTATCAATCTTTTAATTCTTCCACTGTCAGTGAATCGCTGACATACTCTTTCAGGCGTGCCTCAACCACGTCCCGCATCGTAAACTCGGCCATCTTGCACTGGGCGCACATCCCGCGAAAGGCCACAATCACTTTGTCCCCTTCGACGTCGATCAATTCAATATCCCCGCCGTCAGCCCGCAGGGCCGGGCGTATCTGTTCGTTGATCGTCTGCTGAACCAACTGAATCTTTTGGATGTTGGTCAGCTTGGTCGGCCGCTTGGGGCAAGGAGAAACCGGCTTAATCTGCTCCCGTGCAAGCGTCTCGTTGATCAATTCGGCGATCCGCTCTTTACAGCCGCCGCAGCCGCCGCCGGCCTTGCAGAAATTGGTCACCTGCTCAACCGTGGTCAGATTATTTTCTCGGACAACTTTGCGAATCTCCTCATCGGTAACGCCGAAACACGTACAGACAATGACGCCCTTGGATTTTTCGGGACGTTTTCCGCCCTTTCGACGATAGTAATCTTCAATGGCCGCCTCCAGGGCCTCCTGTCCCATCACCGAACAATGCATTTTCTGGTCCGGTAGTCCGCCGAGCCGCTTGACAATGTCTTGATTGGTGATTTGAGAGGCCTCCTCGAGCGTCATGCCTTTGATCATCTCGGTCAACACCGACGATGAGGCAACCGCACTGGCACAGCCAAAGGTTTGAAACTTCGCATCAGCAATCCGACCGTTTTCATCCAGTTTGAAGGTCAGCGTCAGGGCATCGCCGCAGGCCAGCGACCCGACTTCCCCGACGCCGTCAGCATCTTCAATCCGCCCGACATCACGCGGATTGAAGAAATGATCCATTACTTTATCCGTATAATCCCACATAGTGCGTTCCTTGTTATCCGAAACTGAATTTCAAAAAAAGACTCAACCAAATCCCGTTTGGGGGCCCACTTGACCCGCTCGCTTAGCCCCTTAACATTGTTGACTGGCCTTTAAGGCACAATCAAAGTCCGCAATAATATCATCAATATGCTCCGTCCCGACAGAAACCCGTATAAAATCCGGCGTTACACCGGCAGACAACTGTTCCTCTTGGGTTAATTGCTGATGGGTTGTACTGGCCGGGTGGATCACCAGTGTCTTGCTGTCCAGAATATTGGCTAAATGGCTGGCCAATTTGACGTTGTCGATAAATTTCACCCCCGCCTCAAGGCCGCCCTTGACGCCAAAGCCCAGAATCGCCCCCTGACCGTCCGGCAGATACTTTTGGGCCAGGGCATAATTCGGATGCGACGGCAGACCGGGATAATTAACCCACTTAACAGCCGGATGTTTCTGGAGGAACTGTGCCAGCTTCAGGGCATTTTGACAATGCCGCGGCACACGCAAATGCAGCGTCTCGATACCCTGCAACAGCAAAAACGCGTTAAACGGTGACAGGCACGCCCCGGTATTACGCAGAATATCCGTGCGAATTTTAACAATATACGCCATCTCGCCTGTTGCCTCAACATATTTTAGGCCATGGTAACTCGGATCCGGCTCGGTAAGCATAGGAAACTTGCCGTTGTCCCACGGAAATTTGCCCGAATCAATCACAATGCCGCCAATGCTCGTCCCGTGGCCGCCGATAATTTTGGTGCAGGAGTGAACCACAATATCGGCGCCGTGTTCCATTGGCCGAAACAGCATCGGCGAAGCGACCGTATTGTCGCAAATCAGCGGTACGCCGTGATCGTGAGCGATTTGGGCGATGGCCGGGTAGTCCAGCACGTCATTTTTGGGATTGCCGATGGTCTCAATGAACACCGCCCGGGTAGTGTCGCGGATGGCCGCCTCGAAATTGCCCGGCTCGTTGGGGTCCACCATCGTTACCTCGATGCCCATCTTTGCAAGTGTATGCGTAAACAAGGTGTAGGTGCCGCCGTACAACGAACCGGAGGAAACGATATGGGAACCGGCTTGAGCGATATTCAAGATCGCCGCGGTAATCGCCGCCATCCCCGAACTGAACGCACACGCACCGACACCGCCTTCCATTGCCGTCAGCCGCTTTTCAAGCACATCAGTCGTTGGATTCATGATCCGCGAGTAGATGTTGCCCGGTTCTTTCAGCGCAAACAAAT
>JAAYQH010000277.1 GCA_012519365.1 Planctomycetota bacterium
CCAGCCGTACCATCGGCCTGTGTGGCGATGGAACGCCCGAGACACTGGCGGCTAACCTTCGCCGCCTGCTGACGGATGACCTCTGGCGGCAACTGGGTCAAAATGGCCTAAGGTATGTGCGGCAGCACCATGCCATCGAGACCCTTATCGAATCGTATAAACAACTCTTTATCCGATTGGCGGGGGGCTGACGGTGCCTATACGTGTGCTGCATATCATCGGAAGTCTCAGGCTCGGCGGGGCCCAGGTGTGTCTCAAACAGATCGTTGAACACAACGACGATCCGACCATTGAGCATTACATTTACCCCCTGCGGCCGCATCCTGTCGACATTCCCATCGACGGGCGAATCCTTCATCGGCCGTATCCGCATTATGACCTGCGCAAGTTTTTTGCTATTTTGAGAATTTGCCGCGACCAGCACATTAACATCATTCATGCCCACCTGCACAAGCCCATTCTCGGCGCCCTGTTGGCAACGTTCTTTTGCGACGTCAAAGTCATTGTTCATGAACACGGCGCCATTGCACGGCCGGGACTGCAATACGCCTTGTATCGCCGCTTGCTGGGGGTGCTCAAAAATCGAGCCGCTCAATTTATCGCCGTCTCGAACGCTGCCGCTGAGCAACTGACGCGATACGCCGGCATCGAACCGGCACGCATCCAAGTGATCTACAATGCCGTGGACACCTCTTGTTTTTCAGCAAACATTGAAGCCCGTCGTCGGCTGAGAAGGGAACTTGGCCTTGCCCCGGATACGGTGGTGGTGGGCTTTCTCGGCAGACTGTCCTATGTCAAAGGGCCGGATATTCTTTTGAACGCCTTTGAGCGCCTCATTCAAATACACCCCGAGTGTGTGTTGGTCTTTCTGGGCGACGGGGAAATGAACGCTCGATTATCCGCCCAAGCGGCGCAACTCGGTATCGCCCGTCAGGTTAAATTTCTCGGCTTTAAGGAAAACGCGGCCGATTATATTAACATTTTCGATGTGGCCTGTGTTCCTTCTCGGCAGGAATCGTTCGGTATTGCCGCGGTGGAATTGATGAGCACGGCAATCCCTGTGGTGGTCAACCCCGTCGATGGACTGGCTGAGATTGTCCGCGAACACGAAAACGCGCTGGTTCCGCAAACCAACACCCCCGAGGACCTCTGTGCATGTCTGGTGAATTTGGTAGAGAATCCGGATTTGCGGCGTTCTTTGGCTCAGGGCGGGCCGGAAACAGCCCGCCGGTTTGCCGTTTCACGTCTTGTCGCTGCGTTCAACGCAACCTACCGCCAACTTGTACAAAGCGACTGACCCTTGCAAAGCCGGCAATTCGAGCACGGCGTGCCTGGGTAAGTCATAAAGAACAGAAGCGGCTTGCGGCCCTGTCAGCCGCTCTCTTAGTTGTCCTGTCGGCGGCTCCGTTTATCGCCTTGTGAGTCGCCTTGTCGCGGTGCAGGCGGTAGCACTACCCGGCGGCGAAGATGGAATCGGCGGACGATTTTCGACAGTCCATGGCAGCCTGCGGCTGTCGCGTTGGGGACTGTCGTCAGCAGGTGCATCCAGAGCCGATACCACGTCGGAAACAGAGTCTGAAATTCCGTGAGGATGCGGCGGATGTCCTGTGCCTGAGCGTCAAAGAGCATGCTTCGCAGCCAGCGGCGAAGTACGTGCGAGGCCATCGTCTGAAAACTGTCCAGCCGTCCATACCGCTTGGCCAGTGCCCAATGACGGCTGATCAGGTCGCAATAATGCTCGGCATTGACGGGGCGTTTGGAGATGCTGTTCGGCACGGCAAGATGATAAATCGCTGTCGGCTCGGCGACATAACCGGCGGCGGGCTGCAGATAGGCCACGCGCCACCACATATCCAAATCGTTGGCCTTGGGCTGTTCCGGCCG
>JAAYQH010000278.1 GCA_012519365.1 Planctomycetota bacterium
AAACCTGGTTCCAGTTGTTTTCCGCTGTAATCCACCACTGGTTTGGCGTAAAGGAAGGGTTCAGGCCTTTTTCGATGATGGCAGTGCGAATCTGCAGGCGGGCTTCATCGGACAGGACGTTGTAAAAACGGTCATAGCCAATGCCCAACGCAGCGGTCATCTCGGCGGTATCCAGAAAATGGCTGGGGTTCCAATCCGAAAAGGCCGCCGCCGCGAGCATTTCGGCCTGGGCCTGGTCGCGATAGCGAAAATCTTCGGTCAGGCCAAAGGCCGCCGCCAGTACACTGAGCCGCGTTAGACACTCCCTTGAGACCGACAGCAAACGCCGACCGGTCATGACCCGCTGAACGGGTTTTCCGCCGACGTAGCGATCGGCCCTTTGAATAATCGCATCGGCCAGGGCATTGAAGAAAGGATCGGATTGAAGGTGGGTTTGAACGATTTGTTCCTGCCGGGCATTGATCAAGAGCGTCGGAGGCGGCTGGTCGGCTCGCTGAATGGCGGCGGCGACTTGCTCGAGCGAAACTTCCGCCGCAGCGGCAGAGGCCGTACAGACCAAACCCATCCCGAAAGTACTTACTGCTGCGATGAGTGTTCGATGGTTCATTGCAATCCCCTTACTCAAAATTTATTTGTCTTTTGCGGCACAGCCGTCTCGGCCACAGGCTCATCCTGCCCACTTTTTATAAGACGCCGATTCTAACACGGGCCGGAAAGCCCGTGGTATGTCATCAGCGCACAAACACTTGGCCGGCATCGACCACGAGCGTCTGGCCGGTCATGCGTCGTGCCTGATCGGAGGCCAGAAAGACCACCGAATCGGCGATGTCCTGCCCTTTGATTTCTCGATTCAGGGCGGTTTTGCTAATGTAATAGGGAATCACTTCTTCCAGCTTGATGCCATATTTTTTCGCGCAGACTTTGATGTATTCGGGGTTCCAGATTTTGGAGCCTTCGAACACATTTCCGGGACAGACGCTGTTGACGCGGATGTTGTGCGGGCCCAGCTCCAGCGCCCAGCCGCGGGCCATATGAATTTCACCGGCTTTGGTGGCGTTGTAGGGGGTGTTGTTTTTGCTCGGCTCCAGACCGGACTTGGAACTGATGTTGATAATCGCTCCGCCGATGGCTTGGGCGATCATAATCCGCGCCGCTGCACGGGCCATCAGAAAGTAACCGGTCAGATTGACCTCAAGCGCAAATCGCCATTTATCCACCGGCAGCTCCACCAGCGAATAGGCCGGGGCTACGCCGGCGGCATTGACCAGAATATCCACCCCGCCCCATATGTCCATTAATGTTTGAAAGGCGGCATCCACGGCCTTCTCATCGGTTACATTGCACGGCAGCGGCAGCGTGGCGACATCGGGACGCTCGGCGGCGATGAATTGTGCTGTCTGATCGATGGCCGCGGCGTCAATGTCAGCCAACCCTACGTTGGCTCCGGCGCGTGCCAGGCCGACGGCGATGCTGCGCCCCAGTCCGCTGCCGGCACCGGTGACCACCGCCAGCCGACCGCTGAGCACACCGGCCGGGGCAGGCTGCGCCTTGGTTTCGGCATAGCGTTCAGCCAGCACGCGGGGAATGCATCGCAGGCCGCCGTGCAGGACGTCGCGACGTACGCGTAAATAGGAGCGGGCAAAGTCGCCGACAAAGGGGATTTGAGTCGCCGAGACGGCCGTAAACAGCCCCATCCCCTTGACGGCAAACCCCACCGGCAAAGGGGCACCGGCCTGCTTGCGTTTTACAAGCTGTCGGGTCAGCCGCGCAGGGTCGAGTGTTTCGAGCCACAGCGGGCCGCCGTGCAGTATGACCGCCTCGTCGGGGGTAATCGCTCCGCCGCGGCAGAAGGCTTTGGCGTTGGGGTCGGCCAGCAACGCGCGCATCTGCCCATCGAGCCAGCCGTGGACCGCCACATACCTGCCGGCGGCGTTAAAAACGGCCTGACGAATGGCCGAGCGATCGGCGTTGAGCGTTTTTGGATCGGGGGTTTGGGAAGCAAGAGGTGTGATGGGTTTTTGACAATTGGCAAAAGCAGCAACGGTTTTTTTGACAAGCCGCAGGGCTGCTTCGGTCGAGCCGGCGCTGACAATCAGGCCGTGATTTTGCATTATCAGCACCTCTGGACGGCGGCCGTGCTCGGATTCATACCGTGCGGCAAGGGTTCGAATCGTACGAGCGCACGGATAGCCCAACCCCTTGTAGGGAAGCCACAGCGGGGGATATTTTCCCCTGGCAAACAGAGTGGCCGTGAGTTGGGGACCGTCTTTGGAGCAGGCCGCTGACAGCACCGCCTCTGGGTGCAGATGGACGACCACCTTATCGAGCAGGGCATGAAAGAATGTTTCGACCGAGGGCTTGCAGTCTGCCGGCTGGTCGTCGTCGCAGGCCAGCAGCAAGGCCGCATCGAGATGGACGGCGCGTCGCGCTTCATCCATTCGGGGCAATTGCTTATCCGAGAGCAGGTTCAGGACATCGGCCACCCGCACCCGTCGCCAGCCTTGTTCGTCGCTGACCTCGGTCAAGGCGGTGCCGCTGGTTTTGATATACATCCACTTGTTGTCGTCGGTCTTGACGGAGGTATTGCCAAAATTGCCCAAAACGAGAGACGGGTCGGCACCAACGGCGGCGGAAATCCGAATCAGGTCATTCAATGCGTCCATAATCTGTCTCATCCAATAATAAAAGTTGCACATGCACATACGCAGTATAACAATTCACCGTGAAAAGAAAAGCCCGCAGTGGTCAAAGTTTGCCGGCAAAATCGTGGATAAGTTCGTCTGGACAGTGGGCTTGGTCAGGGTATAATAGCCGCATAAGCATGACGCCAAGCAACCAGAAATATTCTGAATTCTCCGCTGAGGGGATGGGCCGGGTTTATGGATGAACAGCAACTGACTGTAGCGGCCATCGGCTTGACGGGCTGCGTCGAGGACCTTTTGGAGATCGCCTGGGAAATGCCAACGCTCAGGATTGTGGCCGTCGGTGATACCGACCCGACCAGCGCCGAGGTGGCGGGCCGCAAATACGAGTGCGCGCATTACA
>JAAYQH010000279.1 GCA_012519365.1 Planctomycetota bacterium
AAGGGGGTCGATGTGATGGTCGATTGCACGGACAATTTTCCCACGCGGTTTGTCCTTAACGATTACGCTGTGAAGTCCGGCTTGCCGTGGGTTTCTGCCGGGGTGCTGGGAGGCGAAGGACAGGTGCTGACATTTCTGCCCGGCCAACCGCCGTGTCTGCGATGTATCATGCCGTCTGTTCCGTCCTGTTGCGGCGGTGATGACCTTGATGGCAACGCCTGCGGTCAGTTCGGCGTGCTGGGTCCGGTGGTGGCCGTGATCAGTGCGATGCAGGCGGCCGAAGCGGTTAAACTTCTGTGCGGCCATCGTGAAAAGGCCAACCCAATGATGGTTAAAATGGACTTGTGGAATAATACAATCCAGCGGATTGCCTTGTCCAAATTGCGCCCGGGCAGGCCGTGTCCCTGCTGCGAGCAACATAATTATGAGTACCTTGAACCCTGATAGCGAAGCGGTGTATCTGGACTATAACGCCACTACACCGCCGGATCCGGCGGTGCTGGAGACGATGTTTTTTGTCCTGCGCGAGGTGTTCGGCAATCCTTCCAGTCAGTCTCACCGCTGGGGGCGTGCGGCACAGGATTGCGTTGAAGCTGCCCGTGGGCAGACGGCGGCACTGATTGACGCTTCGCCGTCAGAAATAGTGTTTACATCGGGGGCGACGGAAAGCTGCAATCTGGCGATCAAGGGGGCAGCGGCGGCCTATCGCGACAAGGGCAGCCACATCATCGCCTCGATGGCCGAGCACAAGGCTGTTCTTGAACCGCTCAAGCAGCTGGCCAACAGCGAGATTGACATTACCTTGCTGCGGCCTGACCGAAATGGACGCATCACCGCTGAGCAGGTTCAGCAGGCCATTGGGCCGCACACGATTCTGGTCTGTGTGATGGCGGCCAACAATGTGCTGGGGACGGTCAATCCGATTGCCGAGATTGCCGATGTGTGCAAAAAACGCGGTGTGCTGTTGTTTTGCGATGCGACCCAGGCTGTCGGCAAGATACCGTTCAGCGTTGAGCACTCTGGCGTCGATCTGGCAGCGCTGTCGGCGCACAAGATGTATGGTCCGAAGGGGGTCGACGTTTTGTATGTCCGCAGCCGCGGCCCGCGGGTGCGTCTGACGCCGCAAATTCTCGGCGGCGGTCAGGAACGGGGCCTTCGCGGGGGCACGCAAAACGTTCCCGGTATCGTCGGGATGGGCAAGGCCTGTGAGCTGGCCGCCCGACAGCAAATGCATGATGCGACGTACATGCGGCGGCTAAGAGATCGCTTTGAGGATGGTTTGGCCGCGGCCGTGGAGGGCGTCGAAGTGGCGGCCCGTTTCGCTGAGCGACTGCCCAACACGAGTCTGATTGTCTTTCCGCGGATTCGGGCCGAGCAGATGCTTCGCCGCTTGGCTGATACGGTGGCCGCTTCTACCGGTTCGGCCTGCGATTCGGCTGCCGGGCAGTCCAACTATGTCCTCAAGGCCATCGGTATGGAGCAGGACAAAATCGCCGGCGCTGTACGGTTCAGCATTGGACGATTTACGACCGACCTGCAGATCGATTTTGCCGTCAAAGCGATTGGGCAGACTGTTCGTGGACTAAACGAGCGCCGTTAAAAGGGGGGTTCCCGCTGCCTGTGGGGTTACTGCGAACACCGGTCCTTCAACAGATCGCGAATCTCTTCGAGCAGCACTTCCTGTTTGCTCGGAGGCGGGGGAACAGGCGCCGGTGCGGGTTCTTTTTTTTGCATTGCGTTGATGGCTTTGACCAGGATGAACAAGGCCACTGCGACAATCAGAAATGCAATGAGGTTGTCCAGAAAAACGCCGTAGCGAATGGCCACTGCATCCGCAATCAGTTGCCCGGTGTCATCGTACTGGGCCTTTTTAAGGGTGATCACCAAATCCTTAAAGTCCACCCTGCCCAGCAGCAGCCCCAACGGCGGCATCAGAATATCACTGACCAGAGAGGACACAATTTTGCTAAATGCGCTGCCGATGATGACGCCGACCGCCATATCGATGACATTGCCGCGCATGGCAAACGCTTTGAACTCTTTGAGCACATTTGCGAACATGGAAATATCCCCTACCCTTACTATCACACTTGGACAACACCTGCTTGGCGCAAAGAGAAAAAGGCAGGCGGTGTTGACCGGCCTGCCTGCGGTTTACTTAAAGCCCTCGATGCGATTGGAGGTGTATTTTTCAAGGGCCTTTTCGAGGTCAACATCATTGATGTTGGCTAGCGTACACAGCCACGCGAAAACATCGGCAAATTCTTCTTCTTTGTTGGCCGCGTTTTCCCCGGCCAGGGCGGTCGCCAATTCGCCGACCTCTTCAATCAGCCACATAAACGTTGCCGCAGTTCCCCGCTCTCGGTCGCGCTGGCCGTATCGCTGGTTAATCCACTGCTGAAACTCTCGGATTTCCATTTCTGTCTCGCTACCGTGTGCGACTAATCCAGCATTGACGACAATTTTGCCCGGCTGTAAATCTCGCGGACTTCTTCGGTCGCCTTTCGGCAGGTTTCTTCCATTTTTTGGCTAAACGGTGCGTTGTTGGTCAGCTCTGCCAGATGCAGATGGCTCATCAACGGGCCGTCCACAGCCTCAATAATTTCCAAAAGTGTAATCTCATCGGCCGGACGGGCCAGAAAAAAGCCGCCGCGCGGCCCGCGTTTGCTGCGCAAAACATTGGCCCGCACAAGCTGCTGCAGAATTTTCAGTAGATACTCCAGCGGGATGTTGTATTCTTTTGAAATACGGGCGGCCAAGACAGCTCCATCCTTGTAATTCTGAGCAATGTACCCTACCGCAACCAGTGCATACCCTGTGGATCGGCTAATTTTCATAGTTCAACTCTCCTAAAATTTGACCGTTATATCTTTATTAGGTTTCCCCCTTCGTTTCGGGGCAACCGCTAAACCCTTTATTGCTGAACCTCCAACCGCTGCGCAAACAATCACACTATACTTACATCTTTATACACGAATTATCAGCAATTGTTCAGGAGTTGCAAGGCAATTTTTGTCTAAATTACACAAAACCCGCCAACGAGCGGTTTATAATTATTATAACTGTAGGATATAGCTGGAATTAGGGAAAAATAGAGAAAACTCCCTCCACAGCGTATTTTTTGCAAGAAAAAACCGACATTGCATTTTTCTTGACAGCGACTGCATCCTATCATAGGATTATCAGAAATCCGGTCAATGAGGAGACAATTATGGATCAGGTGAATCCCAATTTGGAAATTGAGTATTGCGGCGATGTTGTCGTGGCCACCCTTACCGACGAGCGCATCCTTGAAGACGAACAGATTCAGGCGTTGGAAGGGTCGTTTATGCCCTTGATCGAGCAAACCGATAACATCCAGCTCATTATCGATTTTTCAAATGTCAAATTCCTGACCAGTTCCGTTTTGGGTCTGCTGATTCGCATCAGTAAAAAGATCTATGAAAAAAACGGCAAATTGCGGCTGTGTGCGATAAACCCAAAAATTATGGAGGTGTTTCGCATCACCCGGCTGGACAAAATTTTCGAAATATTCTCCGATAAAGATGACGCCTTGGTCGGTCTCAAGCGGTAAGGCGGCCTGAGCCGAGGGCGTTTTTTTTGTTTTACCCCCCCTGTTTGGGGATACCGGAGGTGCTGAGCCGTTGACAAAATCCGAAACAGTCTGGCACAAATCCTGGAATCTGCCCGGCATCCGAGCGGCAACGGAGAAGGCCTGCGAGGAACTTCTGGATGCGGCTCGTCGGTTGGGCTACGACGAAGAGGAACTTTTCGGCGTGCATCTGGCCCTGGAGGAGGCCTTTATGAATGCCATTCAACACGGCAACCGCGGCGATTCCAGCAAACATGTATGGGTTGAAAGCCTCATTACTCCCGAAAAAATCGATATTTCCATTACGGATGAGGGCACCGGCTTCGATCCGGACGGCCTGCCTGATCCGCGTCTGGGCGACAATCTATATAAATGCTCCGGCAGGGGGGTGTTGCTGATTCGGGCCTATATGGATCTCGTGGAATATAACGATCGAGGAAATTGCGTGCATATGGTTAAATTTAGAGACAAAGAAGGACGCATTCGCAAAGCCCTCTATTCCGAATAATTTTAGTCCTTATCAGTTGGTCCTCACGCTTTAGCTTTCTTAATCCCGCTCCCATAATCCGGGATCTTTATTCGACTTATGGCCTGTCAGGGGGGATTGATTTTAAGTTTTGATGTTCCGGTCGGAAATGCTGAGGATAAGCATTCGTTACGCTACAGGGGTAAAAGTTCTGTTTTTTTCATTTTTTGCGTCAGTTGCCCCCCGCTTTAGACGACATTGGTCAGGTTATGGAGCATCTTTTACAAGACATTTTGGAGTCGCCGGGTCTGTTGATTGACCAAATTCGCGGACACGTCTTCAGGGCGGTCAGTCCGGATGGGCCGACGCTGATTATCGCCGATAGGCAGCGCCGTTGGAAAACAAGCCACCCGGGACGTGCGGGCCTTTGGGCCGGGCCGAATGCGCAGCTGATCGAACAGGTCTGCGATCGGCTGGATGACGGTGAAGATCCGTTGATGATTGAGGTCAAAGGCGGCTGTTTAGCGGCGTGCCAGTTGGCCACCAGCCGCGTTCATTGCGGGTATTTGTTGGTGTATCTGCAAGGGTACGCCGCAGAGACAGCCCAGGCTA
>JAAYQH010000280.1 GCA_012519365.1 Planctomycetota bacterium
CGGCCGGAAATTTAACGATAGCTGGCATCGTAATATCCTCCATGATATTATCGGACACTGGACTATCAATATTTGTCGTCAAAAAGCCCATTTGGACTCCAATTTTTCAATTTTGCAAAACTTCAGTAATAAAGGGTAAATAGATAACAAAAAAAGGATGTCCAATAAAAAATCTCAGCAGCGACAACGCCGTCATTGCCCCCAGCGCGACCATGCCGGCGGGGTTCAGAAGTGCCCTGGGAGTTTGCTGCAACAAGGCTTGCCAGTATCCCGACCAGGGCCCTTCCTGGATATATTCTGGCTTGAGGGCTTTGGCGGACTGTCCGGCAGGAGGAATCAAAAAGTGCGTATTGCATTGAGTACAGCGCGCCCGCCGGCCGACATATCGGTCATGAAAACCGCATATCTGCCCGCATTGGGGACATTTAAATTCAACGGTTGCCATACAGCAATTTCTCACTGGTCAAGACGAAAGAGCGTGATTTCGCTTTTTTAGATTCTTCAGGTCGTGTGTTCTTCTATTCTCGAATCACTCCACTTCGGGGTCGGTTTTCAACGCATCCTGAAAACTCTTCAGATCGTTGGCCCATTTTTGGGCTTCAAGTAAATCAACGATGCCGCGTTTGACCAAGATTGCAAGATGACGCTCAAAGGTAATCATCTTTTCATCCGGCTGGTTTTTGGTTTTGACCTGCATTTGGGAGTAAATCTGTTCAAGCTTTCCCTTGCGGATCAGATTGGCCACAGCGTAGTTGCTGTTGAGGATTTCCATGGCGACCACCCGTCCATTGCCGTCTTTTCGGGGCAGCAGTTTTTGGCAGACAATATAGCGCAGTCCCAGCGAAAGCTGATTGCGCACCTCGTCCTGCCTTTCGGTGGGGAAAAAGTCAAGTATCCGCGTCAGCGTTCCGGTGACGTCGCGGGTGTGCAGGGTCGAAAAAACCAGATGTCCCGTTTCGGCGGCGGTCAAAACCAGAGCCACCGTTTCAGCATCGCGCATCTCGCCGACAAAGATCACATCGGGGTCCTCGCGCATCATGGAGCGAAGCCCGTTTGCGAAACGATCCACATCACGACCGATTTCTCGCTGCGAAATCATCGAATTACGCTGGGAGAAAATATATTCTATCGGGTCTTCGAGGGTAATAATGCGACAGGCCCGATTCTCGTTAATCCGCTGTATCAGCGAGGCGATGGTCGTGCTTTTGCCGGCCCCGGTAATCCCCGTAAACAGACACAGCCCCTGTTTGCGGCGGACAATATCCTGCCAGCAGGAATTGGGAAAACCAATTTTTTCGGGAGGGGGAACCTCATTGCCTAATGCCCGGATGGCGGCGACCAGACCGTCATTGTCCAGAAACGCATTGATTCGAAATTGCAGCGAACCGTATTTGTAGGAACAATCCACCGCGCACTCACGCCGCAGAGTAGCTATGTTTTTGTCCCCCAGCAGCGGATAAATCAATCCCTCGGCCACCGCTTTGGTGACCGGCTCGCCCTTAAGCCGTACCAAGTCGCCATCGATTCGATAGGCCGGCTGAGTCCCGATTTTAATGTGCAGGTCGGACACCCGCATCGCCCCCATTTTCTCAAAATACGCCAGCATATCCGTGATGCTCAAAAACGCCCCTTCACCGGCCGGATATACTTTTGCATCGGCTAAAAATGGCTGTTCCATGCAACTCTCGCTCAATCAAACATTTGGAATCTTTTTAGTAATGTTATATTAACCGCCGTGTCTTCAAAAGAAAAGCCCACAGTGAAAAATTTTGCATCAATTGCCGGTTTTCCCCCGTTCATCTCGGCAGATCATTCTGGACACCACGGACCTGTGGACAGGCAGCCTCAGTCAAAAGGATTTTGCAAACAATGTCGGTTGACAGGGTTGGGTTTGTTGCCTAAGATAGTCGGGCAGTGGTGGATTCAGTGTGATGATTCGCCGGAATCGTCAGTATCGCTGCAAGGAACAAATACGTGAAGATAATCGTGATCATCCCCGCTCGTTATGGATCCAGTCGGCTGGCTGGCAAAGTTCTGGCTAAAGAAACGGGGAAATATCTTGTTCAGCACACATACGAACGTGCGCTGTCTGCAAAATTGGTCGATGAGGTCATTATTGCAGCCGATGACCAGCGGATAGAAGCCGCATGCCGGGAATTTTCGGCCCCATGCGTGATGACTCGTCCTGATCATCCCAGCGGGACCGACCGCATCGCCGAAGCGGCGACCCGTCGTCAGTGTGATATTGTGGTCAATTTGCAGGCCGATGAGCCGGAAATCGATCCGGCCTATATTGATCGGGTGGCCGAGTTGCTGGTACAGCATCCCGAAGCGCAAATGGCAACTTTGTTGGCCCCTTTTCAGAGGCCCCAAGACGTGGCCAATCCGAATATCGTAAAATGTGTAACAGATAAAAACGGACGGGCATTGTATTTTTCGCGATCGCCCATCCCTTATGATCGCCAGTATGGCGGCATCGGCGATGTGAATTTGTATCGGCGGCATTTGGGAATCTACGCTTACCGAAAAGCGTTTTTGTTGAGCTATGCGACATTGCCGCAAAGCCGGCTGGAACAGTGTGAAAAACTCGAACAGCTTCGGGCTTTGGACAACGGCTTTGTGATTTTGACTGACATGGTTCCGTGTGCCTGGGACGGAATCGACACGCCCGAACAGTACGCGGCCTTTGTGAAGCGATATAACCGAAATCAGAGTTGAATTGCGAATATACGGAAAAAAACTATGAAAGACAGCAGGGACTTATTGGCACGACTTGGCGGGGTTTCAACGGATGAGTTCTTCCTTCCGCTGCCGGACGGATACAAAAAAGGCAAAACACGTTATGTGATCGTGATGGGGACGGTCATGAGCGGATTGGGCAAGGGGATTTTTTCGTCGTGCTTGGCCAAACTTTTGCAGGATAAAGGGCTAAAAGTCGCGCCCATCAAGTTGGAAGGGTATTTGAACATCGATTCGGGGACGCTCAATCCCTTCCGCCACGGCGAGGTGTTTGTCCTGGATGACGGGATGGAGACCGATATGGATCTGGGCACCTATGAACGCATGCTGGATCAGAATCTCAGTCGGGCAAATTTTTCTACCAGCGGCCAGATTTATCGGGCGGTACTGGACAAGGAACGCCACGGCGAATATCTGGGGCGCGATGTGCAGATGATTCCCCACGTGACCGGCGAGGTTAAGTTGCGTCTGCGTGATCTGGCGGTCAAAACCGATGCGGATGTGGTTTTCGTCGAAATCGGCGGCACGGTCGGCGATTTGGAAAACGCATTTTATATTGAGGCCATGCGTGAATTGGCTTACGAAGAAGGCCCGCACAGCTGCTGTTTTGTGGCGCTGACATATATTCTTGAACCGCATGCGCTGGGCGAACAAAAATCCAAGGCGGCCCAGTTGGGCATTAAGCAGTTGATGCAAAACGGCATTCAGCCGGATATCATTGCGTGTCGGGCGGAAAATCCGGTTTCTGAGACCGCCTTGCAGAAAATCAGCGTCTTTGGCAACGTCCCGGCCGAGCGCGTATTCAGCATGCACGATTCGGCCAGCATTTATTCTATTCCTGCTATGCTGCGTGATTGCGGGTTGGATTTTGAGGTTTTGCGGATGCTGCGGATAGAGGATCGTACCAAACTGCGATACGAACGCAAACAGTGGGAACGCTGGTGTGACTTTACCGATAAGATCGGCAAAGAAGACAAACAGGTCACGATTGGCATTACCGGTAAATACACCTCGGTGCGCGACAGTTACGCCTCCATTCTTAATGCGCTGGAACATGCCGGGATTCATCTGGGCTGCAAGGTCAAGGTGGATTGGATTGACACCACGGAATTGACGGACGTAAACGCCGAGACGTTTTTGAGGAATGTAGACGGGATCATTGTGCTGGGTGGTTTTGGCGAGAGGGGATTGGAAGGGAAGATTTCAAGCGTACGGTATGCTCGTGAAAACAACCTCCCCTTTTTGGGGATATGTCTGGGCTTTCAGGCCGCGGTGATTGAGTTTGCCCGCAATGTCTGCGGTCTAAGCGGAGCCAATACCACCGAGGTGGATCCGAATTGTGCCGAGCCTATTATTGACGTGCTGCCCGAACAAAAGAAGATTGAAGGTCTCGGCGGAAATATGCGGCTGGGCGGTCAGGATGTCGCTGTAAAACCGGATACCCTTGCGTGGCGTTTGTTCGGTCGGGTAGAGACTGTCCGGCTGCGGTTTCGCCATCGCTACGAAGTGGATCCGAAATATATTCCGCTGCTGGAGCAGCACGGCCTTGTCTTTTCGGGCAAATCGCCTGCTCAGCCGATTATGCAGATTCTGGAACTGCCGGGTCATCCCTTTTTTATGGGAACCCAGGCCCATCCGGAATTGACCAGCCGGCCGTTGCGTCCGCAGCCGATGTTTGTCGCGCTGGCGGCCGCGGCGATTCAGAAGCGATATGGACAAGCCGACCAAAACACCCCTGAAAAGGCGGTACAGTCGGTTTGCCGAATAGGGTAACCCGAAAAGACGACGATGCCATTAAGGAGATCGCAGTTGTTCAAGCTGTTGTTTGAGCTGTTCGTTTTCTTTTCGAAGGGCTACGGCACGCTGTTCGGCTTCAGCGGTAATTTGCAGCATTCGATAAGTGGTTTGGCTGGTCTGTTCGCTGATTTCTTGCATTTCCTCTTGGAGTTGTTTGATTTTTTCCTCGAGTTGTGCGATTTGTTTGTCTTTTTCGTCAAGTTGTTTTTTCAGGGCGATATTTTCATTAGCAACCAGTCGTGCCCGACGGATAAGATCGGCATCCGATTCGGGATTCTGACAGCCGGCCTCCAGAAAAATCAGACCCGCCAAAAGCCCTGCGATGACAGCGATTTGATATGTCGATTTCATAATAGTCTCCAGAATTTATCAGTTCCCAAAGCCGCGTCCTGCGGTATTGTATCAGTCGGCTATTTTGAGGACAATCTTTATTTGTCTAAATGCGGTTTTGTTATATCGAAAAGTGTCTCTGCCGACAAATCGGCTTAACCGTGGGGATTACGGTTGTTTTTCTATGGTCATTTGCAGCGTTTAGTCGATATAAAGATAAAAATGCCAAAGCTATTACAACAAATCAGGACGGATCGGTGGATTGAATCGATTGTTATTCTTCTAATGGCCATCGGGACGGTGTTTGTTTATTCGGCCGGAGCAACCGTAACCGGCGGCTATGATTTATCTCGATTTTACGATTCAACCGTCCTTAAACAATTGGTCTTTTTTCCTTTGGCGGTGGGGGTGATGTATCTGGTCTCCCTGATTCCGTATCAGTGGTATCGATTCGAGCCGGGACGAGCCAAGCAGTCGCTGACGCCATATTTGCTGGGCCTGAGTATTATTTTGCTGGTCGCTGTGCTGATCTGGGGGGTAGAGCGGAACTACTCAAAGCGGTGGCTGGATATCGCCCCTGGTCCGGCCTACGTGAGTTTTCAGCCGTCAGAGCTGGCAAAATGGGCAGTTATTATCTTTTTGGCTGCATATGCGGACCGTTTTGCCGATAGTTTGCATTTTTTTTGGAAACGATTTGTGCCTGCCTGTATCGTGCCGGCAGTGGTGGTGGGGCTTATCATTATCGAAGATTTCGGTACGGCAGCCTTTGTCGCCTTGATGGCGTTTATGATGCTCTGGCTGGGGGGAGCAAGATGGTGGCACTTTTTGACGCCGTTGCCGGTGCTGGTGCCGGGTTTTCTGGCGGCGATAATAACCAGTCCAACCCGAATCAATCGAATTAAAGACTTCCTAAACCCTGAATCAATTCCTTATCAAGCGCGTCAGTCCTTGATTGCGATTGCGACCGGCGGTCTGTGGGGCAAGGGACTGGGGCGCGGCGTACTCAAATACGGCCATTTGCCCGAAGATACAACTGATTTTATTTTCGCGATTATCGCTGAAGAAATGGGCTTTATTGCCTGCATAGCTATTATAGTATTGTTCATCCTGTTTGCGTTTTTTGGGTTGGCTGCCGCGTGGCGATGTTCAGACCGCTTCGGGCGTCTCTTGGCCGCGGGAATTGTCTTGGCGATTATCTGTCAAGCCATTATCAATATCGGCGTTGTGACCGTTGTCCTGCCGACCAAGGGCATTCCGCTGCCTTTCATTAGTGCCGGCGGAACCAGTATGCTTCTGACCAGTGCGGCAGTTGGAATAATTCTAAATGTCGCTCGACAAGAGCAAGAAACTTCCTGACCTTTCCTCTATAAGATACCAAGATAAAGTTGCCTACTATGACACTAAAACGAACCCAATTTTTCTTTGCGGGCGGCGGCACCGGAGGGCACATTTATCCCGCCTTGGCGATTGCCGAGGAACTGACACGCCGCCAACCTAAGAGCGAATCTGTCTTTTTTTGCAGCAGTCGGGCAGTGGATGCACGGGTGCTGGCCAATACAAACTACGAATTCATTCCGTTGCCCGCTGAGGGTTTCTCCTTGAATCCGATTAAATGTGTCCGTTTCGGGGCTCAATTTCTCAAAAGCTACTATTTTGTCAAACAAATCCTGATGCCCATACGAGAAGAATCGGTCGTCATCGGAACAGGCGGATTTGTGTCGGCGCCGGTTGTGCTTGCGGCCCATTCCCTGAAGATTCCGGTTTACATTTTGAATGTCGATTACGTGCCGGGCAAGGCCAATCGTCAATTGGCGCGTTTTGCGAAAACCATCTTTACCCAGTTTGCGGAAACGGAGGCCTATTTCCCCAAATACAGGGAACGAATTGTTGTTGTTGGCTGTCCACTTCGTCCTGAATTTGCCGCTCCCAATGCCGAGCAGGCCCGGCAGGCCCTCGGATTGGACGCCGATAAGAAGGTAATTCTTGTTACCGGCGCGTCCAGCGGCTCGCTGAGTATTAATCAGGCAATGCTCAAACTTTTACCGACATTGGCCCCCTTTGCTGATCAATGGCAGGTGGTGCATCTGACCGGGCAGGTGCATTATGAGGCGATGAAAGCCGCTGCTGAGAAAGCGGCGATAGGGTATCATATTGTAGATTATTTTGATGCAATGGCTGATTTATACGCGGCTTCTGATATTATTATCGGACGTTCCGGTGCGGTCAGTGCAGCCGAATATGCCGCCGCGGGCAGAGCATCTATTTGTTTGCCCTATCCTTATCATAAAGACAAGCACCAGCACTTAAACGCATCGGGCCTGGTCAATGCAGGCGGGGCAATGATCGTCGAGGACGTCGTCGGCAATGTACAGCAGACTGCCTCAGCCTTGCGGGACGCATTAGTCCAATTGATGTCCGATGATGCCTTTCGTATGCGAATGGCTGTTTGTGCAAAACAGACGGCCAGGGTTAATGCCGCCGAAAAAATCGCCGATATGCTTTTACGATAATGTTTAATGTTTTTTTGGATAGGGTTGAAATCCGCTTGCTTTTGCACCCCAACGAGATTAGTCTATCTTTTTTGTCGTATTGTTAAAATTTGTGTGTTGAGGCCGTGATGAATGACAAGAGTTTTTCAGGCACTCTCCCGGAGGATGAACGCTATATGCGGATGGCCATTGATCAGGCGTATATTGCCGAGGAAAACGGTGATGTGCCGATTGGCTGCGTCATTGTTTTTGAAGGGCGAGTCATCGCCAAGGCCTACAACCAGCGTCAGCAGCTTCACGACCCGACCGCCCATGCCGAGATTATCGCGCTGACGCAGGCCTCTGAATTTATCGGCAACTGGCGCCTGCACGGCTGTACAATTTATGTGACGCTTGAGCCGTGTCCGATGTGTGCGGGGGCATTGGTGCTGGCGCGTTTGGACAGGCTGGTCTATGGAACCGATGACCCCAAAACCGGTGCCTGCGGGTCCCTTTATAATATTGTTCAGGATGGGCGTCTCAATCACCGTCTGGAGGTACGGTCCGGGGTGCTGCAGCAGGATTGCATGGAACAGCTTCAGGCTTTTTTTCGGCGTCGGCGGCAAGAGAACGCCAATTTTTCGTGAGATTGAAGCAAGCGATTATACATTGTGTTTTGAATTCAGCCGTGATATAAGTAGGGAATGTGTACGGCGGGGATGAACCGCTGCAAATGCCGTGATTTTAGTAAAGATAGCGTTAGACGAAAGGGGGCCTCTGTTGGCGGGCCGATATTCGTTGCGGACAATATGGGAAGACCTGGCATTGCCTGAATTGGCATACGCCTTTAGGCTGGCGGTTGGTCCCATTAAACTTGCGATTGCTTTTCTGGCTGTTACGGTTATCTGTATTTGCGGATATCTGATGGATTGCTGTACGCGGTCGGTTGTTCTCTGTCCCGAGATAGCACAACGTACGGTCGGGCAGGTCGGTTCGGTCACCCTGAGAGGTATTTCGGAACTTGAGGTTTATTTAATCTCTCCTGAGCAAGTTGGCGACTTTGTGGCTCGTTATAAAGGACTATCCCCGGGGCAAGGGGTGTTCTCCACGTTGTGGTCATTTTCGGCCGGTCGGTTCAATGACGCCAGCAAACAGCTTTTCAACCTGGGACAAGCCAGTTTTTTCAGCAATCTGGAGTATGTTTTTGTCAACCTGTGGCTTTGTGGTCGGGCGATTGTCTGGGCTGTCCGATTCCATCCGCTGTACAGCAGCCTTTTTTTAACCTTTACTTTTGTGGTTTTATGTTTTGCATGTGGGGCGGTCTGTCGCTGTGCGGCGCTGGAATATGCCCGTCACGAAAAGCCGGGATTTTTTGAGGCGTTTGATTTTGCGTATAGTAAATTCCGTTCACTGCTATCGGCGCCGCTGCTTCCGGCAGTGCTGGTTTTGGTTCCTTCGGCCTTGATACTGGCGGTAGGAATGCTGGGGGCAATCCCTCGCCTTGGCGAATTGCTCATTGGGGTGTTGTTTGGGGTGGTGGTCTTGTTGGGGCTGGCGGCGGTGGGAATGCTGGTGGGAGCGACTGCCGGGGGGTTGTTATTATTTCCAGCGGTGGCGTATGAGGCTACAACCGGACGCGATGCGATCGGCAGAGCAGTCAGCTATGTCTTGAATCGTCCCTTGTGGATGTTGTTTTATATTTTTGTTGCCGGCTTGTTCGGAACGTTTTTTTACGTGTTGATTCGAGTGGTTATTTATTTGGTCTTGAAAGTTGTTTACGGGTTGCTGGCAGGGGGGATGACGCTGGCGGGCGGCGATATTGAAAAGTTAAATCGCCTTTGGACAGGCCCGGCTTTGTTTTCTTTGATGAGTCGGCCAAGCAATGCGGCCGTATGGTCCGAGTCGATTGGGGCATTCTTTATTTATCTTTTTTTCCTGCTTTTGATTGGCCTGCTGGCGGCGTATATCATCACGTATATATGTTGTGCCTCGACCATTGTGTATGCCTTGGTCAGGAAGAAAGTTGATCGCGTAGAGCCGGAGGTTGTGTACCTGCCGCTGGCCTATGAACGTCCCAAGGCAAGGACTGAACCTTGATGCAACCAAAATCGGAATGATTTCAATGTCTGACACAACGAAGTCTAAAAATAAAGGGACTGATTCCGGAACGGGCACTCCCTCCGCTCCAGGGGTAAATCATTTACCGAAAGGGCTGCTTCGCTATCGACGCTGCCTGATTATGTTGGCCCATTTGGGCTGTTTTATCGCGGCATTGGGGTTGGCGTTCCTGTTTGCCTTTAATATGCAGATTCTGCGGAAATGGTTTATTTATCAGTTCCCGATTCTGTTGGCTTTCTTTATTCCGGTTAAACTGATTGTTTTCGGCTGGTTTCGACAATACAGCGGGTGGTGGCGGTATGTTGGGCTTTCGGACTTGCTGCAAATCGCCAAGGCGTCTTTGGTCAGCAGTATTTTGCTGATGTCAATCTGGTACGGCTATAGTTTTTTGGGGCGCTATATCGTGCCGGAGTCGGCCATTTCGGCCATCCATTCTCGAATGGAACAGATTGAGCAGCAAATTGCCGAGGCGATCAGTGACGAGCAGCTGCTTGAATTGCGGCAGGAATTGTCGAATCTCAAGGGGCTTAAGGATATTCTTGAAGTCAGTCGCATGACCGAGATTATTGCAGAGGCCGAACAACACCCCATCAACAGTGAACAGCGTCTTGAATTGGTTCAACGGCATCTGGAGTTGAAGGAAACGCAGCGCAAAATCGAAGGCGTTATTATGCTCGATTTGCTGACGACAATTATGTTGCTGGCGGGGCTGCGTATGCTGGTGCGGCTGTATCATGAGGAATTTTTCTCGGAAACCCGCGGCTCGGCGAGGCGGTTCTTGATTGTAGGGGCGGGCAACGCCGGCGAGGCCCTTCTTCGCGAGATGTTGCGACGAAAAGACGTGCAGTATGAAGTGGTCGGATTTATTGACGATAACCCGGCCAAGATTGGGATGAGTATTCACGGCATTCCGGTGCTGGGCAATGTTGATCAGTTGCCGGAGATCTGCAGAAAACACAATATCGATGAAATTGCCATTGCCATTCCCAGCGCCAACCGCAAACAACTGCGCCGTGTGGTGCAGGTCTGCGAGGGGACGAAACTGCGATTCAGCACCGTGCCGTCGCTGACGGATATCGCCTCCGGCAAACTGCGGGTCTCGCAGATGCGCGATGTCGATATCAACGACTTGCTTGGGCGAGACGAGGTCAAACTGGATCTGGCCGATATTGAAAAATACCTCAACGGACGAACGATTTTGGTAACCGGCGCCGGCGGCTCTATCGGCTCGGAAATGTGTCGGCAGGTGTGCGCCTTTGGACCCAAGGCGCTGCTGTTGGTTGAGCAGGCCGAAAATCCCCTGTTCTTTATCGAGCGAGAACTGCTTCGCAGATTTCCTGATGTACGGATGCATTCTTTGATTTGTAACATTACCGACAAACAGCGTGTTGACCAGATTTTCTCGTTTTATCGTCCTGAAATTGTGATTCATGCTGCAGCGCATAAACATGTGCCGCTGATGGAAAACAACCCCGGTGAGGCGGTTAAAAACAATGTGCTGGGCACGTGTACTGTTGCCAATGCGGCCGATACCTACGGCGCATCCGGCGTTGTGATGATCAGCACCGACAAGGCCGTCAACCCCACCAGTATTATGGGGGCCACCAAGCGGGTGGCGGAAATGTATATTCAGGACTTGAACAAGACAAGCAAGACGCGGTTTGTTACGGTGCGGTTTGGCAACGTCCTTGGGTCCAACGGGTCGGTGGTTCCGATTTTCAAACAGCAGATCGCCGCCGGCGGGCCGGTCACTGTGACTCATCCAGAAATGCGACGTTATTTTATGACGATTCCCGAAGCGAGCCAGTTGGTGCTTCAGGCTGCGGCGATGGGGGAAGGCGGCGAGATTTTTGTGCTGGACATGGGCGAGCCGGTCAAGATTGTGGATTTGGCAAGAGAACTGATCACCTTGAGCGGATTTCGTCCCGGCAAGGATATCGAGATTGCTTTTTCCGGATTGCGTCCCGGCGAAAAATTGTTTGAAGAGTTAAGCATTGAAGGCGAAGATATGCTCCAGACCCGGCATCCCAAAATCGCCGTCTGGAAGAATATCCCAAAGGACAGGGAAACTTTGCGCAAAGGCATTGAGGCCCTTTTGAGTGTTGCAGTCACTCAGGATCGAGAAAAAATCATTGAAACGATTCGATTTCTTGTTCCGGAGTTTATTTGTCAGTAAGCTCGAAGCGATTTGGCATAAAAAAACCCGTTGAGTTAAGGACAGCGGGTTTTTGATTTTTCTGAATGCCAGGTCTTAAAGCCTCTGATGGGATTCCAGCGGATGGGCTTTTTGGTATTGTTCCTGCATCCGACTGGTGGTAATGTGGGTGTAAATCTGGGTGGTTGATAACGATTGATGTCCCAGCAGTTCTTGAACACTGCGCAGGTCAGCGCCGTTGTTGAGCATGTGGGTCGCAAAACTGTGGCGAAGCGTATGCGGGCTGATGCTGGGGTCCAATCCGGCTTCGATCAGATATTTATCCATTTTACGACGGACGCTGCGAGCGCTCATCCGTTTGCCGTGCTTGTTGGCAAACAGGACTTTGCTGTCAAATCCCGGATCGTTGGCCAGCCGGCGATTGCGAAACTCCAGATAATGTTGAATGCTTTGAAGGGCGGTCAAGCCTATCGGGCAAATGCGTTCTTTTTTGCCTTTTCCGCGAACGTGAATCACTTCGCCCAGGAAATCGACATCATCCATATTCAGGGCCACCAGTTCGCTGACCCGCATTCCGGTGCTATAGAGCACCTCCATCATAGCCCGATCGCGAGCGCCCAGCCATGTATTGGCCGGCGGGGCATTTAACAGCCGCTGAACCTGTTCATATTCGAGGAACTTGGGCAGTTTTTTATCCTGTTTTGGGGTTTTGATCGTGGTTGCCGGATTGCTCGACACGTAGTTGCGTTTTACCAGAAACTTGTAGAAGCTGCGTATGGTGGCCAGTTTGCGGGCGGTTGTGGACTTGGAGTAGGCGTGCGCGCTCAGTTCAGCCAAAAACCGTCGGATCGTATTGATATCGGCAGCCAGCAAGAGGATGTCGATCTGGGTTTGCGGCTGGGTCTGGGTTTGGGTGGTCACGGACGCACTCTCGACAGCCCAGGGGTTGGGCTGGGTTTCGCCGCTGTCGGAAGCGTCGGTTTGGCCCGACAAAAAGGCAGTAAACTGTTCAAGGTCTGCCTCGTAACACTTGGCGGTATGCTCTGAAAAATGCTTTTCAAATTTCAGATAGTTGACAAATTCCTGGATAATCGCCGAGTTGTCCATAGTCTGTTTCCTTGGTTTTTAATAGGTACGCTATGCAGGCTCTTGGGGCGTCTTGTTACTCGCCGTCGCGCCGGCAGTTTTGCATTGGATCCGTTAAATCTTTGTACAGAATTTCGTCGGCCTGATGGATCAGGGTTTGGGTCAGCTTGAAACTCACCACAGCCGCATCGAACCAGTCAAAGTCCGTACGTGTATCGTTCGCAGAGGCCACCAAGGCATCCAAAAGGAGACCCTCTTGCCCGGGTTCATAGCGAAAAATATACTTTTCCGAACCTTTATTCAATACAAATTGACGTTTGATGACTTCCATAAGATATCCTGAAAAAGAAACACCTCTTTCTATTTTTATCGGCCTGAATCCAAATTTCTGAAGTTTTTTCCCTCGAAAAAATGGAAAAGGCATATCCGAGGAAGGCCTTGTCATTATATCGACCGATAACAAGGTAATCTTCAAAAGAAAATCCTAATCGACAGAGGGGCGGAATAATTTTTTTTTCTCCCTTATCCAAATCCCCATTATTTTGTCACTCCCCTCTTCGAGAAAACCACTGGTTTACCGAACACTCAGGATATTTTATAACACACGTTTCCTGAACGACTGTCGGACAAGATTTGTCCTGTTTTGAGCAGTTCGTTTACAACCGGCCGAATTTGGTCCATTCGGGCAGAAAGCCCAGCGCAAATATCCTCCAATGAACAAGGATGGCGACGAAGCATAGCCAGAATAGCATCGGCATAATGCGTGTCTTTCGCCAGGCCGGGGGTTGTTGAATGGCGACTAAAATCGGCAATGATTTCCGAATTGGGGTGAAGTTTTTGAGCAATTTTCCCCAATTCGTCAAAAGGCACAGGTAATGCCTCGGTATGGGTAGTCGGACGGACAACTGTATTTAACTGGACTTTGTCCGGTTGAATTTTCTCAATGAGTCGGGCGAGATTTTGTATACTTTTCTCATCGGTATTGATTCCGCGACAGAAGAACACCTCCAGCCAGATTTGACCGGCATATTCCCGGCGAAAACTGCATAGGCCATTGACAAAGACCTCAAAATTCAGCTCCGGATGCGGGTTGTTCAGTCGGGCAAAGGTCTCTTCGTCGCCGGCATCCAGGGAGGGCATAACGACATCCGCCTTTGCACACTGGTGCCGCACTTCAGGTTGATACAGCAGGGTGCCGTTTGTGATTATGGCCACGGGAATGGAGGTGAGTTTTTTGATGCCGTCTATAATCTGCCCCAGATCGCTGTGCAGAGTCGGTTCGCCAGAGCCGCTGAGTGTCATAAAGTCAGCGGTCAGCCCCTCTTCGACACGACGACGCACTTCATCCAGAACCGCCTCGGTCGGCACATAGACCTTTCGCTCAAGGGTCAGCGGAGCGTCTTTTCCCAGTTGACAATACAAACAGTTCTGGGTGCAGGTTTTCATCGGGAGGATGTCCACCCCGAGGCTCAGGCCCAATCGGCGGGAACGGACGGGGCCAAACAGATAGTGATATTTTGAATCGGTCATGTTCGTTATTAGGGATTGCGAATCAATTGATGAATTCGCCGGCAGATTGTCACCAGCGATTCGATCTCGTTTAGCGGCAGCATGCAGGCCGCATCGGACAATGCTGCTTGTGGTTTGGGATGGGTTTCTATAAACAGGGCGTTGGCGCCGGCAGCTATCGCCGCCCGCGCTAAAATCGGGGCCATGTCCGGCATGCCGGCGCTGGCCGTGCCCAACCCGCCGGGCCGTTGTGTGCTGTGGGTGGCATCAAAAACGACCGGACAGCCGAATTGCTGCATTAGCGGAATCGCGGTCATATCGTTGACATTGCGGTTGTAGCCAAAAAAGGTGCCCCGCTCGGTCAACAGGATTTTGGAGTTGCCGGTGGAACGTACCTTTTCGACACAATTTTTCATTTCTTGGGGACTGAGAAATTGCCCCTTTTTAATATTGACCGGTTTTTGTGTTTGGCCGCACGAGACGAGCAAGTCCGTTTGGCGACACAAAAAAGCCGGAATCTGAAGGCAATCGACCACTTCACCGGCCACCTTTGCTTGGGCCGGCTCGTGTACATCGGTCAGGACGGGCAGTCCAGTTTGAGATCGCACCTCGTCCAGTATAGCAAGGCCTTTGTCCAAGCCGGGGCCGCGAAAACTGTGGATACTGGAGCGGTTGGCCTTGTCAAAACTGGCCTTGAAGACCACTCCCACACCGGTACGTTGCTGAATATCAAGCAAGGCCTCGGCAATCTGAAGGCACAGATCGCGGCTTTCGATTACGCATGGACCGACAATCACAAACAACGGTTCATTCAGGCCGACCTGGAGGTGTCCAATTTGAAAAGATGCAGTCATGTTTTTTCCGCCGGATTATTTTATTTGCTGTTCGTCCGGCCAGACGCCTGTAAACACTTCCGTGGCCGGACCGGTCATATAGACACAGTTGTCTTCCTGTCGCCAGTTTAGCTGTAAATCACCTCCGGGCAAATGGGCGGTAACCAGACGGTCACACTGGCCGGTAAGGACACCCGCTACCGCACAGGCACAGGCCCCTGTGCCGCAGGCCAAGGTAATGCCGCTGCCGCGTTCCCACGTCTTCATTGTAAATTCATTCGGGCCGTCGGCCTTTACAAAATGGACGTTCACCCGCTGGGGAAACAGTTCGTGCCGTTCGATGATGGGCCCCAGATGGGGCAGATCGATGGCCTCAAGGTCATCGCAGAAAAAGACCGCATGCGGATTACCCATTGAGACGCAGGTCATTGGCAAAGTTTGCCCTTCAATAGGGAGAGGCAGGTTGATGACTGTCGGGCTGCCTGTGGCAACCGGAATCTTTGACGATTCCAGAATGGGTTGTCCCATATTAACGCAGACACGGCTGACCAATCCGTCTTGTCCCAGCTCCAGACCGACTGTCAGAATACCTCGGCCGGTTTCGATTCGCAACGAGGTGGGGAACGTTGTTTGTCCGGGCAGCGAAAACTCGGCATCGCAGTGAGCCACATTGTGGTCATAGACGTATTTGGCCACGCAGCGAATACCATTGCCGCACATCGGCGATTCGGAGCCGTCGGCGTTGAACATCCGCATGCGGGCATCGGCGATCTTGGACGGCTCGATAAGAATCAGTCCGTCCGAGCCAACGCCGAAATGCCGGTCGCTGATCCGTACTGCCAGTTCAGCAGGATTTTCTACCTGTTCCCTGAAGCAATCGACATACACGTAGTCATTGCCCAAGCCGTGCATTTTGGTAAAACGCATAACCAAACCTCGCTTTCAAAATCAAAAATAAGACAACACATTATACGCATTGCCTCCGGCTTATCAATAGGCAATCCGGAATAAAACGAATGCTCAACAGGGCCCCCTTCCAATTCGAAACATAGGGCATTTTGTTGTTGAAATTCAGAGGGGTTGGCGGTATAGATTGTTATTATGACTTATGCAGCTGTTTCCATAGCCAGCCATAATGCCGAGCAGTTTGCCGAGCAATTTCGACAGGCCAAAAATCGGGGAGCCGAGGCGATTGAGGTGCGTCTGGACGGTGTGCCGGATGTGACGCCGGCTTTGGCCGGGCAGTTAATCGCTCAGGCCCGCAAGACCAAACTTCCGGTGATTGCCACCTGTCGTGAAAAGGACGAAGGGGGGGCTCGCAATTTTTCTATCGCTGATAAGACGGCGATTTTGGCCGAGTGTATCAAGGCCGGGGCGGAGTTTGTTGATTGCGAACTGAAGGTGTTTTCTAAAAAGGAGGTGTTCGAGCCGCTTAAAGAACTTCTTATAGCACATCCCGAATGCCGGTTGATTTTATCGGCGCACCGAATGAAGGGGCGATTTGAGGATATCAACCTGACCTATGAAACCATGCTGAGTCTTTGGCCGATGGCGATCTGCAAGCTGGTCTATACGGCACGTCATATTAATGATTGTTTTGAGGCGATGGATTTACAGCATCGGGCAGGAGAGAACGCGATTGTTTTTTGTATGGGTCAAGCAGGCTTGATGACTCGCGTACGTGCCAAAAAACTGGGGGCCTTTTTGACCTTCGCCAGCCTGGATGAACAAAGCGCCACAGCGCCGGGGCAGATTTCCATCTCTCAAATGAAGCACCTATATCGATGGGACAAGCTGGACGCCCAGACGGAGCTATTCGGGCTCATCGGCAATCCGGTGGGGCATTCTCTAAGTCCGGCATTGTTCAATGCGGCCTTTGAACACGATGCCATCGATGCGTTGTATCTGCCATTTTTGGTGGAGGGGGATCAAGACCAGTTTTCTGCTTTTGTGGATGGGATGGTAGAGCGGTCCTGGCTAAGTGTGGGAGGATTTAGCGTCACCCTGCCGCATAAGACCCACGCGCTGGATTATGTCAATCGCAAGGGGGAATTTGTCGATACGCTGGCGACAGCGATTGGTGCGGCCAATACGCTGAAAGTGGGCTTTAACGGCATCGTCTGTGCGTACAATACCGATTACGCCGGCGCACTGGACGCGCTGACCTCGGCGATGGGTATTTCGCCGCATGCGCTGTACCAAATGGATGTAGCGGTGGTTGGCGCCGGCGGTGTCGCCCGTGCCGTGGTGGCGGGGTTGGTGGATGTTGGTGCATCGGTGACGGTTTATAACCGCACGGTCAAAAAGGCTGAATCTTTGGCTGAGGAATTCCGCTGCAAGGCGGCCGGTCTGGATTCATTGGAGCAGGCCGCTCCGGCGGTAGTTATTAATTGTACCAGTCTTGGGATGTGTCCGGACATTGAATCGTGCGCTGTGCCCAAACGCATATTGCGGCCCGAAATGACGGTTTTTGATACCGTGTACAATCCGATTCGTACTCGATTACTTGAGATTGCCGCCGAGATTGGCGCCAACACGGTCAGTGGGGCTGAGATGTTTATTCGTCAGGCGATCGGTCAATATCGCCTCTTTGTCGGGTCTGAACCTGACGAAAAGGTTATCCGTTCGGTCGTTTTTGAATCTCTTCAAAGCAAAAAGTCATAATGTGCCCTCTTGCAAGTGTCTGGTTTCGTCACTAAGGGGGCAGAAAAAAGTTCCGAATGATGCCTGTAAGATCTTTTAAAATAGCGGTTTATGTCTCATTTCTGCGGCCTGCAATCCACGCCAAAAAATTATGTTTTTTTGGATTTTTTGGTTGACAAATAGGATTTAATACGATTTAGTATTAAAAATTGATTAGGGTAAAACCAATGGAGACAAGTGAACACAATATCTCTTGGAACGAAAAGCTGAATGTGTTTTATGAGCGGTCGCGGCAGGTGGGTCTAAAGATAACACCGCAGCGTTTGGCTGTGTATAAGGCGCTGATTCAGACTGATACGCATCCGACCGCCGAGGAAGTGTACCAAATGGTTCGTCAGGAACTTCCCAATATCTCACTGGATACGGTGAATCGGACGTTGTTGACGCTGGCTGAAATCGGAGCCGCGTTTATCGTCGAGGGGACCGGCCAGCCCCGTCGTTATGACGGCGGGCTGGAAGATCATCAGCATTTTCGGTGTCTAAAATGCGGGAAAATTGTGGATTTTCACTATGAGCCGTATGATCAAATTGAAGTGCCTCAGGAGCTCGGCGATTTTAGGGTGATTCGAAAAACCGTCTATCTCGAAGGATATTGCAGCGCGTGTACGTGATAATGGATAGATTAACTCTTAAAACTATAACTATTTAAGAAAGAGAGGGTTGTATGTCAGTTAAAGGAACACAGACGGAAAAGAATTTGTTGACAGGATTTGCCGGCGAATCCCAGGCTCGTAATCGTTATACCTATTTTGCCAGCCAAGCCAAAAAGGAAGGGTATGAGCAGATTGCGGCCATCTTTTTGGAAACAGCCGACCAGGAAAAGGAGCATGCCAAACGTCTGTACAAGTTTCTTGAGGGTGGCGAGGTGGAAATCGTCGGTACTTTTCCAGCCGGTGTAATTGGTACGACCGAAGAGAATCTTCAGGAAGCGGCCAACGGCGAAAACTATGAAACCACGCAGATGTATCCGGGCTTTGCCAAGGTGGCCGAGCAAGAAGGTTTTACGGAAATTGCCGCTGTCTTTCGCAAAATCGCGGTAGCCGAGGCTCGCCATCGTGACCGTTATATTGCGTTACGCAAAAATATTCAAACCGGACAGGTCTTTAAGCGTGAAAAACCGCAACGGTGGGTCTGCCGCAATTGCGGTTATGTGCATGAGGGAACAGAGGCGCCCAAGTCTTGCCCGGCTTGTGCACATCCGCAGGCGTTTTTTGAGCTGGAAGCAGCCAACTATTAAGTGGTTGTGTTGTTAGGGGTGTAATTCAGTTTTAGGTCCGGGCGTTTACCCTGGAGGGGAGAACGCCCGGAACTTCAACAATGATAAGGGATGTCCCTGAACTTTAATGGTGAAAAACGGATATAGAAAATTAACGGAAGTTGCTGAAAAACTACTGGTTTTTGTGTCGCCTTTGGTTATCTTTATCGTCATAACAACGGCACTTGCCGGTTGTGAAAGGAGTTTGACAATGCAGGAACGAAAAGGGGTTATAACGATGCACGGCAATCCTCTGACGCTGGTTGGTCAAGAGGTCAAAGTCGGCCAAAAGGCACCAGATTTTACGGTTGTGAACACTGATCTTTCCCCTGTTACTCTGTCGTCTTTTGCGGGCAAGGTGATTGTTATTTCGACAGTCCCATCGCTGGATACGGGGGTGTGCGATGTCATGACGCGTCGGTTTAATGAAGAGGCCGGTAAGCTGGGAGATGATGTTGTTGTCCTTACCATCAGTATGGATTTGCCCTTTGCCCAAAAACGGTGGTGCGGGGCGGCAGGAGCCACCCATGTGATTACTCTCTCGGATTACCAGACGGCGGACTTTGGTCTAAAATACGGCCTGTTAATTAAAGAGCTGCGACTTCTTACACGAGCGGTTTTGGTGATTGACAGGGACGGGATAGTGCGGTATGTTCAGATTGTGCCGGAGATAGCGACAGAGCCGGATTACGAGGCGGCGATCAAGGTCGTCAAAGATCTGCTGTAAGACAACAACAGGTCAGAAGTCTGATGTTTGTATTTTTAACGGTGGGCTTCTGGTCGGAACATGCGATTATTTCAACACAGGTGCAACGATGAGAACATTAGCAGAACGCGTCTACGAAGTGGGAGTACAGGACTGGGATCGGCGGCTCTTTGACGAGTTGATCCCGCTGCCGGATGGCACCAGTTACAATGCCTACCTGATTAAAGGCAGCCAAAAGACAGCACTGCTGGATACCGTTGACCCAGCCAAGACCGAATTGCTGGTCGATCACCTTGTGCGGGTCGGAGCGGACTCGATCGATTATATCATCAGCCATCATGCCGAGCAGGACCATTCCGGCAGTATCCCGGACATGCTGTTGATGTATCCGGATGCCAAAGTTGTGACCAATCCGAAATGCAAAGCGATGCTGATGGATCACTTGCAGCTGGAAGAAAATCAGTTTATTGAGGTGCAGGACGGTCAGGAACTGTCACTGGGTGACAAGACGCTTCAATTTATTTTTACGCCGTGGGTGCATTGGCCGGAGACGATGAGCACCTGGCTCAAAGAAGATCGCATTCTGTTCAGTTGCGATTTCTTTGGGTCGCATCAGGCGTGCAGCACCCTGTATGTCCAGGATGAGGCCAAAGTACTGGAGGCGGCCAAGCGCTATTACGGTGAAATTATGATGCCGTTTCGCTCCTCGATTCGCGGCAATCTGAAAAAACTTGAGGGGCTGGACATTGCGGCGATTGCGCCCAGCCATGGCCCGGTGTATAATCGTCCGTCGCTGATTGTGGACGCCTATCGGGACTGGATCGACGAAGAGAAGGTCAAAAACCATGTGATTATGGCCTATGTGTCAATGCACGACAGCACACGGAAGATGACCGAGTATTTCGTTGATGCCTTGATGGATCGCGGCGTTGGGGTTAAGCAGTTTAATTTAACGGGGGCAGATATTGGTGAGCTTGTGATTGACTTGGTGGACGCCGCTACGGTGGTGATTGGTTCGCCGACGGTTCTGGTCGGCCCGCATCCGTCAGCGCTGTATTGTGCGGCGCTGGTCAATGTTCTTCGCCCCAAAACCAAGCATCTGGGAATTATCGGTTCGTTCGGCTGGGGCAGCAAGATGGTCGATCAGATCATCGGGATGCTCAGCACGCTCAAGGCCGAGGTATTCGAGCCGGTGTTGGCCAAGGGGCTGCCCAATGAACAAGCCTATTCGGAGCTGGACGCGCTGGCGGAAAAAATTGCAGAAAAACACAAAGCCCTCGGGCTGATGTAAGGGAGTGTGGAACGGAAAATTTTGTATGCAGCCGCTGGGGTTGTATGCACGGGCTGAATGCCTGTATTTTGTTGGCTTTTTTGTAAAGGAATGTGACAATGGCAGCAAAACATGAAATTTATAAATGTATGGCATGCGGGAATATCGTGGAAGTGGTGCATGGCGGTGACGGCGAGTTGGTCTGCTGCGGTCAGCCAATGAAAAAAATAGTTGAAAACACCGTGGATGCGGCCAAAGAAAAGCATGTGCCGGTCATTGAGAAACTTGAAAACGGCTACAAAGTCAAAGTCGGCAGCGTGGCGCACCCCATGACCGAAGAACACTACATCGAATGGATTGAGCTGACGGCAGACGGCAAGGCCTACAAACAATATCTGGCGCCGGGACAGGTGCCGGAGGCGGTTTTCTGTGTCAAAGCTGAGAAGGTCGGGGCACGAGAATATTGCAATCTGCACGGCCTGTGGAAAGCATAAGGGATATTAACCATAACGATTTCAGAGTTCAGCAATGACGATAAATAAGCAAATCGAGCGGGCGTTTAATAAGCAGATCAACAGCGAGTTGTATTCTGCCTATTTGTATTGGTCGATGTCGGCGGCTCTGGAGGCAATGAATCTGCCGGGGTTTGCCCACTGGATGAAGGTTCAGGCACAGGAAGAGTTGTCCCACGCGGACAAGTATTTTCATTATCTTGTTGAGCGGGGCGGACGTGTTCTGTTGACGGCAATTGACGGACCACCGACTGAATGGAAGGATGTCGAGGTGATTTTGAAAAATGTGCTGGAACACGAACAGCATGTAACGGCGTTGATCAACGGCCTGATGGATTTGGCGATCGCCGAGAACGATCATCCCTCCGTGATGTTTTTACAGTGGTTTGTCAATGAGCAGGTCGAAGAAGAGGCTGCCGCACAGAATATCCTCGGCAAGTTGAAGATCGCCGGTACAAGTTCGCCGGCTCTGTATATGCTGGATAAGGAAATGGCGCAGCGCGTGTTTGCGCCGTCGGCAAGTGAATAACACGATCTTGGGAGATTGCGTATGAGTATCACCTTCAATGCAGATGAGATTTTTGAAATTGCCGAACAGATCGAGCGCAATGCCGCGCAATTTTATCGTGAGGCAGCTGAAAAAGCCCCCGATGCTGATGCGCAAAAATTGCTTATGGACCTCAGTGCGATGGAAAAGGGACACGAACAGACCTTTGCGCAAATGCGTAAGGAACTGACCGCCTCAGAAAAAGAGCCGACGACATTTGATCCGGACAATGAGGTGGCGTTGTACCTTCGCACGATGGCGGACTTTTATGGCACCGAAGGTAAGGTAAGCCCCACGGACAAGCTCAGCGGCCACGAAAGCCTGGAAGATATTCTTAAGATAGCACTGCAGGCTGAGAAAAATTCCATCGCGTTTTATGTGGGTATCAAAGATCTGGTGCCAAGCAAATCGGGCAAAAATAAAATTCATGCCATTATCATTGAAGAAATGACTCACGTTTCAACATTAGGTGCCAAGCTTCAGTCGCTCAACTAAGCGAGAGTCGTCAGACGACAGGAAATATCTTCGCAGGATGGGGGGCTGCGGTAGTTGCAAGGTGCTTAAAATGAAGGTCATGGATTTCGGCCCGATATGGCAACAGGTCAGATAAAAACCAGTGTGCTGCGGACGCAGCCTGCGATGCGCAAGGTGTTGTTGGCGTTGATTCCTTGTGCGGGGGGCAGTATTTATTTTTTCGGCTGGCGGTCATTGGCCATGATCGCGTTTTGCTGCGTGTGGGGGTTTTTTCTGGAGTGGCTGTTTTGCCGAAAACGCGGCGAGCCGGTCAGTGAGGCTGTGTTTGTAACCGCAACTCTGTTTGCGCTGATTATGCCGCCTGGAGTCGGCTGGCATGTGCTGGCGGTGGGGATGGGCGTTGCGATTATTTTTACCAAAGAGGTTTTTGGCGGTTTCGGCCGCAATGTGTTTAATCCGGCTTTGGCGGGGCGGTGTTTTGTGTATATTTGCTTTCCGGTGGCTCTGACGGGGGTTTGGCAAGAACCCGCGTCAGGCCCGCTGGGAGCACTGGGCCGCTGGACAACCGCCATTCGTTCCGACGGAACCGCGGCGGTCACGAGCGCATCGCCAATGGCTCATTTGAAAGCCGGCCGCTTGGTACGGTCGTCCGATCCGGACGCACTGGATCACATCCCGTTTGAAGTAGGCGATCAGGATCGCCTCAAGATCAGCAACGCTGCCCTGTTTAAGGCTCAGTTTTTCGGCTCGATGAGCGGCACGATGGGAGCGACCAGTGCGCTGCTGATTCTGATCGGGGGGGTGTATCTGTTTTGGACAAAGGCAGCCAGCCGCACCACCATCCTGTCGGTGGTGATAACGTATGCTGTATTGAATCAGATTCTGTTTTGGCTGAAGGTTGAGCCTGTGCCAGGCGCATGGCCGGCGGTATTGGGAGGCGGTTTTTTGCTTGGGGCGTTTTTTATGGCAACTGATCCGGTCAGCTCGCCCCGAACCGAGTGGGGGCGGATTTTCTTCGGGGTTCTCATCGGCGCTGCAACCGTGGTCATCCGCAATTTTTCCATCTTCAACGGCGGCCTGATGTTCAGCATCTTGTTGGGCAATATGTTTGCGCCGATCATTGATTATGGTGTCAAGGCTTGGCAGGACAGCAAAAAAAACAAAGGCCTCGCACCGGAGGCGGCCTCATGAAGGACAAACTGTGGTTTCCGGTGGTGTATATGTTTCTGATCACGGCGTGTTTCAGCTCGATTCTGATCGGGTTTTCACGGCTGACGCGCGACCGCGTTCAGGCTAATCAGCAAATCGCCTTTGAACGGGCTGTGCTGGAGGCATTTCCCGAAATCGAGGTGCCACCGATGCCGCGGATTCACGAGCGATTTACTCAGTTGTTTGAAAAATCCGAGCAGGCCGGCGGTGTGTATGTGTATCGCGAAAACGGACATATCGTCGGATATGCCGTTCCTGTATCCGGGCAGGGATTTTGGGCCCCGATTCGCGGTGTCGTGGGAGTCTCCAGCGACCTCAAGACGATTGTTGGTATTGCTTTTTATGAACAGAACGAAACGCCCGGGTTGGGGGCACGAATTGCAGAGCCGCAGTTTCGAAAACAATTTGAGGGACTGCGTATCGGTCAATTGCCGGCGCCTATCGGCATTCGTCCGACTTCGGTCACACTGGCGGAGAATGAAGTCCACGCGATTACCGGGGCAACGCAGACCAGTGTTCGATTGGAGAAGTTGATTAACGAGAATCTCTCGGCGTGGTTGGAGAAGATGCAGCAGCAGGGAGGTGCCCAATGAATGGTTCGACGTCCGCGGTTGCCCGCGATATTATGCGGGACGGGCTTTGGCGCAATAATCCTATTTTTCGACAGATTTTGGGGATTTGCAGCACGCTGGCGGTCACCAATGTTGTGCTGAATACGGCGGTGATGTGCGCGTCGCTGACGGCGGTGACGGCATTGAGCTGCCTGACGGTGTCGC
>JAAYQH010000281.1 GCA_012519365.1 Planctomycetota bacterium
CAGGTGCCGCCTCAGCCATACTCCAGCGAAAACGTCCGGTCATATTCTCCCGTTTTGCTGCGTATCCGCACCTTCGGTGCCGGCGGTTGGCGACCATATTGCAGCATACTGACTTGCTCGTTCATCCTGCCCCGAAGTTCCTGATTGATTGTGTAGATACCCTGCCGTTGGGAAACCGACAGTCGTGAAAACACCGGCTCACCGATATCCAACCTCACCGGTGTATCGGCGCTGACCGTAAAACTCTCTTGACGCGGGAAATTGTTCCCCCGCAAGGTCCAATCCCGCCCCTTGTCTTGGCGAGCAATCTCCCATTGATACACCCGATACGTCCCTTCCGGCAGGCGTACGTACCCGTTTTGAGGGGTCTTGTCATACATCCCGTTGACGCCGCCAGCCGAGAATTTCGTCACACTTTCGGGGATCTGCACGACCCCAAAGACGACGTCGGGCGCAGCGGCAATAGACACAAACGCTCCGTCGCGTGCAACCTGAAGCCGATACAACGTCCCTTTATAATCCAGATAGCGGCCAATAAAATACTCCCGTCGGTTCTGTGGTTCGCCCAGCAAAATTCGGTCGGCGTTAAAGTCCTCGGCTGTATCGTCAAACGTCCCGTTGCCGTTGGTGTCCACCAGAACACACACTACCGATTCGCCGCCGATCAGCACCGTTCCTTCATAATAACCGCCCGAAGACATCATCAAATATCGACTGCGCTCGTCATAGCTGTAGAATTGGCACGCCATATGATAGGTAATCGGCCCATCCTCGCCTATCAGATAGACCGGAAACGGGTCAAAGGCCATACGATACTGATCGCTTCGCTGACCCTGATACGGCTTTTCGTCATCCAGATGCCCGTCGCCGTTTGAATCGATATACAACAGATCGTGCTGCTGTCCATACGGCGTGGAGCGGTCCAACGCGATCCACCGAAAGCCCTGGCTGTCCATCGGGGTGTACCATTTGATAAACAAGGGATTGTCGGATTTGAATTCCGGACACCGCACGTGCGCCGGGCGCTGCGGCTCAAAACTGCGATACACCCGGTTCACCGAGGCGCCCACCTCCTGGCCCGTATCCTTGCTGGTCCGATAACGCAGCCACTGTACATCCCCCATCGCCGCGCTAACCGAAAAGACAAGAAAAAAAGACACAGCAACGCCGGTTCTTAAAAAAGCCATAATTCTCTCCTTTAACAATGGATATAGATTATCCACTTTTTGTCCGGTTCGTTCTGTAAAGACGTTTCAATTATACCCCCTTCGCAGCAAACATATACTTTTTTTCGAAAATATTGGGTTTTCCCAAATGTGATGGGGGAGGGTTAGGGGGGGTCTTTGACTTTCTGCAAACCCGTCGGCCTGCCCAGGTCCCCGGCGGGGCGATTAGTTCACCTCAAGATAATGGCCGCCGCACACCTGGGCCAGTCGTGCCAGAACCGTGCTGTCCCGCGAGGCCGGATAGATGCCGATCGTATGAACGACCGTCGTCGGGGCAATCGCTTTTCGAAGTGCCTCAATCCGTCGCATAAACGCCCCCTCGTCATCGTCCATCAAATCAAAGCCATCGGTCACAAAATACAGCACCTCCGCCCGTTGTCCGCTTTTATCATGCATCCGCATCGCCATCTCAAGGGCCGGTTCAGCGACGGTCTGGCCGGCGGGACGGATTTGGCCGAGCAGATTCAGCGCTGCGGCCTTGGCCGCGGGGCTTGCCGTCTCAAGGGTGCCGTCGAACGCCTGCAAAAGGCGCCCGTTGTCCATAAAAAACACCACATTAAAGGCCTGCTCGGCCGAAAGCTTCAAAATCGACTCCCGCAATTGCTCCCGCACCAGGTACATCAGCCCGAACATACTGCCGGAACCATCGACCACATAGCACACCCGTTTGGCCGTGACGGTGGTGCCAGAAAAAAACACCGTATCGGCCGGATGGCTGTCTGCGGTCGGGGGAAAAGACGGCGCGGGGTCCTCCACCGGCTCCGGCTTTGGCGCAGGGGGCTTGGGTGCTGCCGGCCGCGGCTCAATCGCCGGTGCGACAGTGGGGGCGACAGGCGGGGTCACCTTGGGTTTGGGGCGGGGGGCAGCAGGCTGTTGAAGAACACGTTCAACCAGATGAACGGAGATATCCGGCGAGACCGCCTGGGCCGGTCCGTCGGTTTGCCGACCAAAATGGATCGCCCCCAGCACCATCAGTGCCGCCAGATGAATCGCCACTGAAAAGCCCAAGGCCCCGAGCCGCAGGGGCTCAGCGGCCGACCGTTTTGTAAAAAACCGCCATCCCGGCACTTCTGACCTCCGGCGTGTTCGGACTGACTTTCTGCCTCTGATTTCTGAGTTTTGACTTCCGCATTTTGTCTAATCAATCACCTGAACATTGGACTGTCCCGGCTCCAGCATCTCATAGAGTTCGATGATATCGCCGTTGTGCAGGCGAATACAGCCGCGGCTGGATTGGGTTCCGATGGTCTCCGGTTCATGTGTGCCGTGCAGGGCAAAGCCCGTGCGTCCTCTGGCGGCGCCTTCGATTCCTTCCAGCGCAATCCAGCGTGAGCCGAGCGGATACTCGGGGTCGCTGCCTTTATAGGTCTTTCCGGTGTCCGGATCTGTCCATGTGGGTTTAACCATCTTGCCGCCGGGAGCCACAACCCACCTGCCGGTTGGTGTGGTATGCTCAGGCCGTCCCAGCCCGACGCGATACGTCTTGACATACATATTTTGCAGATACAAATCCAGGGTGTAGGTGGACCGATTGACCACGGCATGGAAGGGCCCGTGGATGACTTTAATCTGCCGGCCGGCCTGAAGCAGTTCCGGTCGTTCGATGCCGTTAATCCGCATCAAAATCTCATAGGGCACCTTGTGCTGGCGGCCGATTTTTGCCAGCAAATCCCCCGGTTTGACCAGATAATAGCCGGTCAACTCATCCCCTTGCAGGACATCGCGGCTAAAGAGCCACTTGTCTGCCAGATTGGCTAACTGGGTCATAACGCCGGTACGAATCTGTGGACTTAACTGCATATTCAGGGCCTGATTGAGTTTGTCTCGTGCGGCGATTATCCGCCCCTGATCGCGCAGGGTCAGGGCTTCTTCAATCAGCCGTTTGGCCTGGGGGGCGGTCTTGTCCGCAGAGGATGCATCGTCCGGCGTCTGGGCGGCTGTTTGTTGAACTGAGGACTGAACCGTTGGGGTTGTCTCGGCCGGCTCTGTCTGGGACACCGCAACCGGCGGTTCAGCCGAGTCGGTCTGAATCGACGGGGCCTGGCCCCCCGCTGCCGGTTCGACCTTACCGGCCGACGGGGTCGAGGGCGCGGCCGGCTCACTGGCAGGCCGCGACGGCGGAAGGACGTTGTCCAGCTTCACCTGAGGCGGGGCCGACTGCACCTTTGCGGGTTTTTCTGCGGTTTGCGTCTTGATCAAAATCACCAGCCCCACAATCACCACGATCAAGGTCAGCATCACCCATTTGAGATGACGGCCGTGCCGCTTGGGGGGCGTTGTGTAAGGTTTGAAAACTTGCGCCAAAATGACACCTCCATACGATGAATCTATGGGTTATTGTTTAGCACGTTATCGTTATTTTACACCTCGTATTTTTTGTTTATGCAGGGGGGCATCGCTGGTGAGCAGTGAATAATGCCTTCTTCGCACACAATCGCGTCCATGGGCACATCCCGCTCGTTATGCGGGATCTCCGGACAAATCTGCTCAGAAAAACACACCCCCCATTTTGGCGCCTTGATGGCGTGGGCCGCGAAAAAACGGTCATAATAGGACCCGCCGCGTCCCAGTCGATTGCCCTGTCGATCAAATCCCAACCCCGGCACAATGATTAAATCTATCTCTTCATAAGGAACCGGTACGCCGGAAATGGGGGTGCGAAGCCCCATTTGGTCTTTTTCAAGCCCCTTCTCGAGCGACTTAATCTCGACCGGTATGATATGCCGCTGCTCCCAGGAGACCTTTGGGACAACGACGGTCTTGCCGTCTTGCCATGCGGCGAGAATCAACGGTGTCGTATCCACCTCGTGCGGCATCGACAAGAATAACATCACCCCCGCCGCGGACTGATACGGTTGGGACTGAAGAACATGGCCGCATATTCGGCGGCTTTTTTCGACGCGGTCTTCGGGGCGAATCCTGGCCAGTCGGGCCTTTAATTCCCGACGCAATTGTGCTTTATCTGTCATCTATCCTCTTTTCTACGTCTTCTGTGCCTTGTGCGCCCATCTGTTGTACATAATTTTTCAATTTTTTCAAATAATCGGCAATGATTTTTTCGCGTCCGACCGCTTTCGGCTGATAATATGGTTTGTCGAGTTTTTGACCCAGATAATCCTGTTCGATATACCCGACCGGACTTTTATGCGGATACTGATACCCGAGGCCGTGGCCCAGTTTTTTTGCCCCGGCGTAATGCGCATCGCGCAGATGGGGCGGCACGGGAATTGTCCGCCCGGACTGCACATCCGCGCAGGCCTGCCAAATCGCGTTGGCACAGGCGTTGGATTTTGGGGCACAGGCGATATAAATCGCCGCCTGGGCCAGGGGCAGCTGGGCCTCGGGAAACCCGACAAACTCGGCAATCTGCATCGCCGAAGCCGCCAATATCGTTGCCATCGGATCGGCGTTGCCCACATCCTCGGCGGCGCAGACCATAATCCGGCGGGCAATAAACCGCAGATCCTCACCCCCGACGATCATCCGCGCCAGCCAATACACCGTCGCATCGGGGTCCGAGCCGCGCATGGATTTTTGCAGGGCACTGGCTAAATCGTAGTGGGTATCGCCCGTGCCGTCATATTGAATCGACTTTTTCTGAACGGATTCTTTAGCAATATCGAGCGTCAGGCGCACTTTTTCGGACCGTTCTGCGCGGGCCTGGGACAAGACCGCGACCTCAAGGGCGGTCAGTGCCTTGCGGGCGTCCCCGTCGCAAATGGTCGCCAGAAACTCCAGCGCCTCCGGCTCGGCGGCCACCTGCAGCTTGCCAAGTCCCCGCTCGGCATCGGTCAGCGCCCGACGCAGCAGCTGCAAAATCGCCTCTTTACTGAGCGGCTCAAAACTGAACACCGTGCTGCGGCTGATGAGGGGGGAATTGACGGAGAAAAACGGATTTTCTGTCGTCGCCCCGATCAGCGTCAAAATTCCGTTTTCCACATCATCCAGCAGCACATCCTGCTGGGCCCTGTTAAAGCGATGAATCTCGTCGATGAACAGCAGGGTCCGGCGTTTTGACGTAATCAGCCGGTCTTTGGCCGCCGCGGCAATCTCGCGGATGTCCTTGACCGACGCGGCCGGGGCACTGAGATAGTGAAATTCTGCCTGAATGGTGTTGGCGATAATCCGTGCGAGAGTTGTTTTGCCTACGCCGGGGGGGCCGTAAAAAATCAGGCTGGTCACCTGGCCGGCCTCCAGCATCCGGCGCAGCAGTTTGCCCGGCCCGACAAAATGGTCCTGGCCGACAAACTCATCGAGCCGCTGCGGCCGCATCCGCACCGCCAGGGGCGCAAAGCCTGACAGCGCGGCCCGCTCTGACTGTGAAAACAGGCTATTTTCCAATTGTTTGGCCATACCCGTTTATTATAACCGCCCTCCATCGGATGCACAACCCCCACCCACATCGGGCACCTTGCCCTGCCGCACTATTCTGGCCCCGAAGGGGCGGCCAGTCATTTAGCCGTGGGCGTTAGCCCACGGTCAGAGGTCGTGAACGTCTTCCGACCGGGGGCTTTCGCCACCCGGCCAAATGACTTAAAACCCCTGTCGGGGTTACCGAAGAACGTCTTCCTACCGGGGGCTTACGCCCCCGGCCAAATGACTTAAAACCCCTGTCGGGGTTACCGAAGAACGTCTTCCTACCGGGGGCTGAC
>JAAYQH010000282.1 GCA_012519365.1 Planctomycetota bacterium
AATAGATTCCTCACCCCCTCGCTACGCTCGGGGGTTCGGAATGACAGTGGGCGATTGGGATGGCTGGGGTTTTAAGCGTTATTGTTGCGTGGCGCGGCAAGACTGTTTACCCAAAATGTGCGGGATGGTTAAAAGGGTTAAGGGTTAACTGGCAGCCAGCCAGGTGATGAGGTTCAGCACGACGATCGCGGCGACCATAAAGACACTGAGCGTTCCAAACAAAACCAGAGTTTCGCGGATGAATCGTCCCCAGAACACCACCCGCATTTTGGTGGCCTTGTAAATAATCGCGATGGCCGCCAGCAGCGGAAACATCCACAGCATCGCCGTCCAATCGGTGCCGATATGAATCGGGGATGTGAACGATGCCAGGAGATCCATTGTCATTCTTCGTCCTCCCCGATGAGTTGGCCGCGGCCGCAATAGGCCATATAGACGGCGTTGGAGATGCACAACAGGTTCAGCAGACCGGCAATGATGGTGTAAATCAGCCCGATGTCGGCAGGATGACCGGCCACGAAGTAATCGCTTTTCTGGGCGATGTCGGTCAGCACGCCCACTGCCGGGGTGGTCAGCATCTGGCCGACGAAAATGTACCAGGCCGTCTGAATTGGCTCAAGTACACCCAGTGAGCCGATAAACAAGCCCGTGAGAAAAAGCCCCACTACAGTTGCGCAGATAATCACTGCGCGTTTACGTTCGCGAATCAGAAGATGCCCGGCGCCGGGGACTGCCCAGGCGGCCAGCCCCACCAGCACCAAAAACAGGATGTAATCTACTGTATTGCGCGGCGATTTCATTCCTCTGCGTCTCCGTTCATCGGTTCGGCCGGTACGGCGCTGCGAGCATCCTCAACCTGCTGATAGCCCAATCGCTTCATCAAGTTTTTGACATTCCAATGAATCAGGGCCGGTTCAGCGGTGGATTCCATGTCCAGCTGCAGAGCGGTCATGGCCTTGTTGTCCAAATAATCCTGTTCCGTGGCCGGGAGGCGGGATACTTCTTTGACCACATAGGCCGCACGAGTCTGAGGGACGACTAAGGGTTTAATGATCGTGCCGGTGGAGTCCTGTCCATTTTCAAGCAGACTGTGCAGCTGTTCATTCAGGACATTCGTCCTGAGCCGGTCTTTGATAAATTCTCCGCTGCCGGGATTGGCGGCCATGTACAGGATAATCTGTTCTATTTCATTTTGAGCCATACGGGTTTGGCCGGTTACGGTCTGAAGGGAAATGTCCGGGGTGCCGTACTCGGCTTTGTGATTTTCATTAAAGAGGGCAATGGCCTCGTCCCAGCCGTGCTGCTCGATCAGAGCGGTCAGCGTTTCAGCGACGGCCTGAGCCTTTTTCATGGCCCCGGCAAGGCGAATATCCGCGGCAATCTGCTCGGCCAGCGAGAAGGTTTTGGTTTTTTCTTCCCGCTGCGATTCCAGAACGATCATCCCCGTTGCGTCATAGGTGATGTCCATCGATTCGGGAATCTCCTGTGGCCGAACGTCAATGACCCGTACCATCGTCATCAGTTGATAGGTTTTGCCGGCTTCGAAATCATAGGTCATCCCCGCCATCGGGCCGATGTTTTCCCACGGGCGAACCATCGGCACGCCGATGATGCGATGCGGCTCTGCGGGGTCGAGCCGTACATTAAAGACCACTTCCGAGAGGGGCAGCCGCCGCTGGCCAAATTGCAAGCGAAACGTTTGCAGGATACTGTCGCGTGCAAAATCTACGGGGCTGAGCAGGCCGGTTTTGCCGGTCTGAATGGGGATGTTGTACCGCTGGGACAAGTCTTGAGCCGTTTTGAGGTAATCACCGGCCGCCTTTTGCAGGTCTTCAAGATTGGCCTGTTCTAAATTCAGCGTTGCAAAGTCCTTTTCAATGATGGCCTTGGCGTCATTGAATATCTGATTGGCCAGATTGCGGATCCGTTCCTGCTCGATCATATTGCGAATCTGCGGCAAAGATTCGGCATAGCTTCGCGTTTTGGTGATCTGTTCGCCTTCGGGATCGTTTGGGTCGGCCGGTTCTTGATAGCGAAATTGTTCGATATGCCGCGTGTAGTACTCTTCTAATTGCTCGTTCGTTGGAGGGGTGATTTTAGTTTTTACGTCGTCCAGCAAGACGGTCATAAATTCAAGTTGAACCCGCTTAGGCAGTTTGTAGCCAAAGCCGTAAGGGTTTTCTTCGCTAAATGACCCCGGCAAAACGGTTTTGAAGGCCTCAAATTGCGCCTTCATTTCATCCGAATCGACGGGGCTGTTGGGGTCGATAAACCACTCAGCGGGGATCTTGACAAAGTCTGCGTTGAATTTTTCGTAATTGCGTCCCAGCATCGCCCGGATCTGATTGAGCGTTACATCCTGTGTATTGATGACATTGTTGGCATAGAACATTACCCCCAGCAGTTCGGCAAACGTGCGAACGATTTGCCCTTCTGTCAGGCCGGTCTGGCTGATGACGGATTGGACATATCGATTCGCATCGATGCCCTTGGCCAGTTGAGGGATGATATTCTGCAAGATGTTGCGTGCCATGTCGTCTGAGATGATACTACCGGCGTTGCGGGCTTCGGTCTTCAGCAGGATCCAGACCAATTCGGAAGGGGCCTGTTCATTGAAAAACTCCTCGACCACGTCGGGACTGACCGGAATTTGGCCGCGTTGAGCTGCCTGTTTTAAGCCGATTGGCAACTGAGCCTGGGCGACTGCCTGTGAATCCGGAAACAGCAGATGGGCCAGCAAGGGGCCGATCAGTCCTTGTTGTCCCTGACTGAGCAATATCATATCGCCGCCGACCATTCGAAGCAGCCGCAGTTCGGTTTGGGCGGCGGTAAAATCCCGTGCGCGGATTTTTTGGCCATCGGCGAGGGTGGCTCTGACGGGATTGTCGGACCCGAGCAGACTGAAGAAGATTTGAAGGCCTGTATAGCCGATGACAAAAGATACCATGGAGAAGATAACGACAAACACCATTATCTTTTTGCTGTTTTTGCGCATCCACTTGGAAATATGCATAGCTTATCCTGTGTTTAAATCCTGCGATTCAATTCAAAATCCGTGTCCTGTTCAGAATTTACGAAACTGGCAGTATAGCCGTCAAGCGAGGGATTGCAAGAAAAAACGTGCCCTTAACGACGAAAAAACAGCATATGCGGCGGAATCAGCGGCTTGGTGGGGGAGGGGGCATCTCAAACGAGAGGAGGGCTCTTTGAGTTTGACAAAAGAGACTTAGGGACTCTTTGAATTAGACAAATCAGGCCAAGGGGGGTATGATGCCGGTTTTGGTGTTGGCCACAAGAATATTCAGGAACGAAACGATGGGCTCAACAATTCGATCAGAAAAAGCATTTGAACGAGCAAAACAAGTTATTCCCGGGGGTGTAAATTCGCCGGTGCGTGCCTTTGGCGGTGTAGGGCGTGGGCCGTTGTTTATCGCTTCGGCTTGCGGCTCGGGGGTGACCGATGTTGATGGCAACCGCTATATCGACTATGTGGGGTCGTGGGGGCCGATGATTCTGGGTCATGCACATCGGCAGGTGGTCCGAGCGATCCAGCAAGCCGCTGAGAAAGGGACCTCTTACGGGGCGCCGACGGAGCAGGAAACCGAGCTGGCTGAGCGAATCGTAGGGGCGTTTGACAGCATCGAGAAGGTTCGGCTGGTCAGCAGCGGCACCGAAGCGGCCATGACCGCCGTGCGACTGGCGCGGGCGTTTACGGGGCGTCAGTGCATCATTAAGATGGTCGGCTGCTATCATGGCCACAGCGATGCGATGCTGGTCCGTGCCGGTTCGGGGACGGTTGAACACGGCGTGCCGTCCAGTGCCGGCGTTCCCGACGGCGTTGCTTCGCAGACGATAGCGGTGCCGTACAATGATGTAGAGGCGGTCCGTCAGGCCTTTGTGCGTTTTGCGGATGCCATTGCCGCGGTGATTGTCGAGCCCATTGCGGCCAATATGGGTGTGATTTTGCCGGTTGAAGGTTATCTGGAGGGTTTGCGTCATCTTTGCGACCAAAACGGGGCGGTGTTGATTTTTGACGAAGTGATCACCGGCTTTCGTGTCGCTTTTGGGGGAGCGCAGCACCGATATGGGGTTCGGGCGGATTTGACCTGTCTGGGCAAGATAGTCGGCGGCGGGCTTCCCGCGGCGGTGGTGGGAGGACGCGGCGAGATTATGGACTTGCTGGCTCCGCTTGGGCCGGTCTATCAGGCCGGGACGCTCAGCGGCAATCCGCTGGCCGTGGCGGCAGCCAATAAAACCCTTGAAATACTCGAAAAACCTGATGTTTATCGGACACTGGAGGAAAAAGGCGCTGCCTTGGAAGCCGGTTTAACGGATGCCGCCGACCGTGCCGGGGTGCGGCTGACGGTCAATCGGGCAGGTTCTATCCTGAGTGGGTTCTTTACCGCGGGTTCGGTTCTTCGGTTTGAAGATGTGCAGGGTTCGGATATTGCTTTCTTCAAGCGATTTTTTACGCAGATGCTGGCGCAGGGGGTGTATGTGGCGCCGAGTGCCTATGAGGCGATGTTTGTTTCGCTGGCCCATTCGGATGAGGATATTGCTAAAACCGTCGAGGCGGCTTATAATGCCTTCGTGAAGGCAGGTCGTGAGTAAGCGACAGAGACAGTCTGGTTTTCGCAGTGTTGGCTTTTGTTTTTTTATAGTTTAAGGGGATTGCGATGGAACAAAATATCAATGAGGAAATGATCGATACCACCGACTGCCTGGAGGCTGTCAGTGTGATGAAAGGGATGAAAAATTTCTTGTTTTGGCTCTTGCTGCTGGCGTTGTTGGCTTCGCAGGGGGTCTTTTGGCTGAATTGGTTTGGGCTGATTAATAACGCCGGTTGTCCGGCTGGCGGCCAAGCGGCGGTGTCTTGTGTATCGGGTGGGCAGGGGGGACACGCAGCCCAAGCGACAGCAGCGCCGGTGCCGTTGGCCTCGGCCAATGTGATCGCCGAGCGTGCCGAGCAGGTGGTTCGCGAGGTTCAAACGCAAGGGGATTCCTCTGCCACTAAGAACCAGGCCGCTGAGCAGTCCACGCCAAGCGGTGAGCAAATCGCGACTTTGCCAGACCCAGAGGGCACGACCGCTGAAAGTGAGTCGGACGAAGGGTTTGAGTTGGGTTTTCTGCGGCTGGAGGGGATTGAGGCGGTGCGGATCGTTCGTGTTGCCAACTTTGTGATGTTTATGGCGGCGATGCTGTATTGCCTGACGATGCTGATGAATCTGAAGATCTCTCTGACGGGCAAACTGGGCGGCATCAATCATATCTGTCGGGCGTTTTTCCGGTCGTTGTTTTTGCTGGCTTTTGTGACGCCGTGGCAGGTGTTTTTGCCGGGGGTTGTCCTTGGGGCGATGTATTTGCCCTGTGAGTTGCTGGGCGGCGGCTGGGCCAAAGCGGACAGTTCGAATGTCTGGATGGCGCTGTATTATGTGCGATTTACCGGCTATT
>JAAYQH010000283.1 GCA_012519365.1 Planctomycetota bacterium
AAATGGGTGCCGAGGGCCGGCAGGATGTCGGTCAGCGTGGGGCCGTAGTACTGCCAGGCCAGACGGGTCAGGTCGCCGGCACGGGAATAGAAACGGGTGATGTCCGGCGGGATGGCCAGGACCTTTTTGCGCGAGCCGAGTTTGTCGAGGGCTGCAAACAGGCCGTCTTTTAGGTCCTCAATGCTCAACTTGTCCTGCGGGTTGCCGCGTTCGTAATACAGCATGGTCGGTTGTCCTTTTCGACTGCCGCCTTCCGACGATTCGTTTTTTGTCCTCTGCCCTTTGCCCTATACACCGCTGAAGGCGTTAAATCCGCCGTCGATGGGAATGACGGTGCCGGTTACAAACTTGGCCGCGTCGCTGAGCAGCCAGTGAACTGTGCCGCACAGGTCCTCCGGCTGGCCGAAACGCCGCATGGGGGTGTGGTCGATGATGGTTTTGCCGCGCGGCGTCAGTTCGCCGGTTTTTTCGTCGGTCAGGAGGAAGCGATTTTGCTGGGTCAAAAAGAAGCCCGGGGCGATGGCGTTGACGCGAATTTCTGTCGAGAAATTTTGGCACATATAAACGGCCAGCCATTGGGTAAAGTTGCTGATGGCCGCTTTGGCGGCCGAGTAGCCGACCACTTTGGTCAGGGGGCGAAAGGCGTTCATACTGGAGATATTCAGGATATTGCCTTGTTTTTGGCGGGCGAAGTGTTTGCCAAACACCTGGCAGGGTATCAGGGTGCCCATGACGTTCAGGTCAAGCACGTCTCGCAGAGCCTTGTCGGGCAGGTCGAAAAAGGGCAGGATTTCCGAGACGGTGGCGTCTTTTTTATTGCCGCCGGCGCCGTTGATCAGGATGTCCACCCGTCCCATGGAGGTCAGTGCGCAGTTAAAGGCGGATTCGATTTCATCGCGAACGAGGACATTGATTCGCAGCGGCAGGGCATAACCGCCGTTTGCCTCGATTTTTTGGGCCAGCTCGTTGGCCCGCTTTTCGTCGTAATCGGCGATGCAGATTTTTGCACCGACCTGGGCCAGATACTCGGCGAGGGTGCTGCCTAAGACGCCGGCCCCGCCGGTTAACACGATTCCCTTGTCTTTGAGATTGAATACATCGCTCATCGCTGATCCTCTGAATTTCGGTTAGTCTTGCTGCTGTGAGGTTAAATATCACACGCCATGAGATGTTTTACCATTGGGCAGGTGAAATTGCAAGTGTTGTTTTGAAAAATCTGGAGGGATGGGAATCAGGCTTAAGGGAATCGCCTGGGGGGGAAGAGGTCCCTCGCTTCGCTCGGGTGGAATAGATTCCTCACCCCCTCGCTGCGCTCGGGGGTTCGGAATGACGGGATGGGGCGGTCGGGATGACAATGGGACGCTTTCCTATCCTGTCACCCCGAGGGGCCTATTTCCCATTTTGTCACCCCGAGGAGCCTATTTCCCATTTTGTCACCCCGAGGAGGCCAACGGCCGACGAGGGGCCTATTTATTTAAGCAAGATTCCACCCCCCACCCCGTTAACGGTCGAATTTTGGTGAAACAATAGATTCCTCACCCCCTCGCTGCGCTCGGGGGTTCGGAATGACAGGGGGGAGGGTGATAAAAAAAAGAAAGTCTTGAAACATTTCAAGGGTTGAGATATTTTAATCAGATGAAGACTCATCGCGCAGGAAATGAGAGAGAGAATGTCTCACAGTCCGATTGATTCGAAAACGGCTGGGCAGCGCAACGAGAAGTTGATTTTATCGTTGTTACGCAAGCACGGCAGTTTGACGCAGACGCAACTGTGCCGTCTGGTGGGCATCGGCAGTTCAACGGCCAGCACCATTGTGGCACGGCTGCGCGACAAGGGGCTGGTGCAGGAAAGTCGGGGCAGCAGTCAGCGACGGGGGCCAAAGCCGAGCATATTGAGCCTGAATCCGAAGTGCTCTTATGTGATCGGGATAGAAATCAATCCAAGTTATGCCGTGATCGGCATGTTTGACTTTGTGGGGCGACTGGTGGGCAAACGGCGGATGCTGCTGGGGCCGGATCATTCGCCGGTTTATGTGATTGATCTTGTTCGCGGTGGGCTGGAGGGCTTTTTGCGGGAACATCACCTCAATGAAGACAGTGTGTTAGGGGCAGGGGTGACGCTGAGCGGTTCGGTCTCGTCGGGCGGGGAGGTGTATTTGTCCAGCCCGCTGGGGTGGCGGGATGTGCCGTTGCGGCGGCTGCTGTCGGAGTATTTCAATTTCCCCATAGTGATCTATAGCAACCGGGTGCGTCTTTTGGCTGAGATTGCCGCGGCACCCGAATTGGCTACTCGCAATATCCTTTATTTGAATGTTGCCAATGGGGTTGGTTCGACCGTTTATAGCGAGGGTCGTCTGGTTTTTGGGGCGACGGGGCGTTATGGTGAGATTGGGCACAATGTGATTGATCCGGATGGGCCGCTTTGCGGCTGTGGACATCGGGGGTGCCTGGAGGCGCATATCTCCGGGCCGGCCCTGGCGGGAAAGATTGAGCGGGATGTGCGAAATGGGGCGCAAACCCTGCTTGCGGAAGGCCTTGGCCAGCAGACGACACCGGAGCAATTGCTGGCGAACTGGCCGAAGGCGGTGGACAAGGGGGATGCTTATGCCATTGCGCTGCGGGATTATGCGGCCGGGTTGATCAGTCGGTGTGCGGCGGATGCGATTAACGGGTATGACCCGGATGTGCTGATTTTGGCCGGGTATGTGAATTTGCTGTTTGCGGATGTGTTTGCCGAGGCAATTGGCCTGCGGATGAAAACGGCGGTCTATGACAGCGAGATGCGGCAGATCGAGATACGCCCGGCCAAGGCCGGCGAGGACGCCTTGATAAACGGGATTTGTGCGGCGGTGCTTCAGGATACGCTGGATGTGCGCTGGTAGGGGCGGTGCGGGGCGTGAGCGGTGGATTTTGCGGCAATAAAGCCGTACGGCATAATCGTTTTGTACTGTTGAAGTCATTGAAATTCTTAACCCTGGGTTGAACGGCCCGTGGTATGTATGCCGGGCAACCCGCAATTGCAGGAGAGTCGTATGAGTCACAAAGAAACCGGTATGCGATTGTCACGCCGCAGTATGCTCAAAACCATTCTTTATACGCCGCCGATTTTGATGTTCGGCAAAGGCGGGCTGTTTGCCGATGGCGAGGTGAAGCCCCTTTATGAGCCTCGTCGGATCGATCCCAATCAAAAGGTTCGCACGGCCGTGATCGGCGTTTTTAATCGCGGCGCTCAGGTTATTGGTGAATTTCGGCGATTTGACCGTCAAATTGAGTTTGCGGCGTTTGCCGATGTGGCGTTTCTGGAGCCGAATGCGTCGTTGCGTGGCTTTGAAGGGGTGCCTTGTTTTCGGGACTATCGGGAGATGTTTGAGCGGATGCACGAGCAGATCGATGCGGTGATTATCGCGACGCCTGACCATGCGCATTTTCCGATGGTTGTGCATTCGATGCTGCTGGGCAAACATGTGTATGTGGAAAAGCCGCTGGCCCAAAATGTGTATGAGTGTCGTTTGCTTCAGAAAATGGCCAAATGGTGTCCGGATGTGATTGTTCAGATGGGCAATCAGGGGCATTCGGGCGAGGGGACGCTTCAGTTTCGAGAGTGGGTCAAGGCGGGGCTGATCAAGAATGTTCGCAAAATCGACGCATGGATGACCAATTCGCGACGGTGGCACGGCTGGACGGATACGTCGTATCCTGAGGCGATTCCGCCGATTGGGTTTGATTGGGACATTTGGTTGATGCGCCGTCCGTTCAGGCCGTACAGCGAGAAACTGGTGGATGGCAACTGGCGGTGCTGGTACGAGTTCGGCTGCGGGGCGATGGGGGACTGGGGGGCGCATATCCTTGATGCGATCCATCGGTATTACCTCAACAGCGCGTTGCCCGATGAGATCACGACCAAACTGATCGGGCCAAGCGATCTGATTTATCCGCAAGGGTCGGTGATTACCTTTAAGTTTAAGGCGCGCGACGGTCGTCCTGCGGTGGAGTTGAACTGGTACGACGGGCAGGGCAATAATCCGCCTGCCCCGCCCGGTGTTGAGGGCAATTTGGGCAATGTCGGTTCGCTGGTGTATTGTGAGGATTTTGTGGTTCGCGGCACGAGCCACGGCGGGCTTTATCGTCTCT
>JAAYQH010000284.1 GCA_012519365.1 Planctomycetota bacterium
CGGTTTACTGACAAAGTCCGCATCCCCCTCAGCGGTAATCTCAACCGGCCAGACCTCCGTCAGTAAACCGCTATTGGGATCAGCCTGCTGATAAAAAACAAAACGCACCGGCCCGACGGCGCGGCCGGAACCTGTGATCATATCATAACGGATGCGGTGGGCCTCGAATTGCGCGGGCGGCTGCTCGGTACTCGCTCCGGCAGCCTCCAGCGATGCAGCGGTTGCGGTCTCAAAGCGTACCGGCTGAATCTGGCCGGCCTCGTCGGCGGCGAAGGTAATGAATGCTTTTTGCGTATGCAGACGCTCGCCATCTGAGACCAGATTGACATCGCCGGTCAAATCTGCACGGGCAAGCTGATGCCTATCGTCAAAATGAAACACAGCGGTATCGGACTGAGCCGAAGCGGCGTTTGCGTTTTCAAAGCGTACGGCCCCCTTCAGCGTCGCCTGAGCCAGTTCATTGTTTGGCCCAAAGCTCAGTTGAGCCGATTCGGCTGAGGTTTTCAATAGTCCTTGATTATGTATTTGGGCATCGATTCCGCCGGTCAGATTGACCGCAGCCAGTCGCGGCGATGACAGCTGGCCGGCCGATTCAGCAAAAAACAGCTCCATCTGTCCTGCGAAGGCGATTTGTCCATCCTCGGTCAAATCCTCCGACGCCCCTGCCGTATAGATCACGCCGGGCCCCGCCACCTGGGCGTGCTGGGCCTTTCGATTCCAAATCACCGGCCCGCGTGTCACAATGCGTCCGGCCGTTGACAACCCGCCGCTTAGCAAAATATCCCGTTCGACAGATCCTTTGAACAGTTTGAGCACATCAGCGGTCATATCATAGTGTAGCAGGCCGCAATGAGCCAACGGCAGCGTGCTGTTCGGCGAGTCGGGGGCGACCTGTTCAATGCGCAGCGGCGTTCCGTTCATTTCAACCGCCATCGCCGCAGCCGAAGAGTCCACAGGCGACTCATCCATTGGCTGAAGAACAATGCCTCCCTCGCAGGTTACAACCACATCACGACGAACGTCCCAGTCGGCATTCATCGATTCGGACCCCATAGAGAGGCCGTCGGCAGGCATCGGATCAAAGGAGAGCCGATTTAGGGGGGCTGAGGCAGTGGCGCTGTCGATTTTTACCGGCGAGGTCGGATCGGCAGAGGTCTGCTGAGTCGATTTCTCTGAGTCCGATGAGCGAAACAGGATGTTTTGAATGCTTACCTGCTCGGCAGGCCCAACAATAATTCTGTCGCCGTAGTGAATCATGACAGTGTCTTCAATACGGCACTGATAAAGACGGCCTTGTGCAGAATCAGCGGCTTGGGCATCCTTGGCCGCGGTTGCGGATTGCCGGGGTTGCTGCGTCAAATCAGCACTCGACGCAAACATTTCCTGCGAAGCGGAGGACGCTGCTGCCCTGTCGGGTTGAGGCGAGTCGGTCTCGACAAATTTTTTCAGCCGAAGCGATTTCAGGTCAAGAATGTGCAGATACTCAAGCTGGCCATTTTGGGCATTAAGCATCAGTACCAGGCCGCGACCTGACAAATCGATCTGACTGGAAACAGCCCGCACGGGGCCATCGGTCGAAAACTCCGTTCGTTCGCTGCTGAACATTAAATCGTCCAGCAGGATGGTTGTCTCGTCAACGCGGCTGCCGGGGCGAGGTTTGAAGCGAATCGTGACATTGCCCTCAAGCCGACCGTCTTGCGGAACAACGGTTGAACCGGTTCGCTCGACCTGAAACAAGCCATGATCGGCATCGATACGATACGCATAGGCGGCTTCATAAAAAACAATATGAGGTTTTTCGACTTCCCATCGCGCAGCGGGAGTACCGGGATTGATCAGCCGCGAAAATCCAAACTCCCTTGTTACCTGTCGCGTCAGCGAGTCGCGGGTGGCATAATAAGAATGTTCTGCGCCATGCACATAGGTTTGCCGGGCACGCGGGGATGCGGTATCTGTGTCGGGCAGTTCCAAGTCACTTGCGCTGCCGGTTTGCGGAGGTTCAAAGACGGTTTCCCCGCTGAATCGGGTATAGCCCCAATAGGCTGCTGTTGCCGCCGCTAATCCGACCAGGATAATAATCATCTTTCGCATCGCGGTCCCTTTGTGTTCAGACCCAATATCGCTGCATCAGCAAATCCCATGCGTCGGTTTGCTTGAGGATGTATTCGACGGTTTCTCCGACGGCGCCGTTGCCGCCGCATTTGTGGGTGACCCAGTCGGCCACTTGCCTGAGGTCCTCAACCGCATTGGCAACCGCAACACCAAAGCCCGCCCGTCTGACGATCGGGATATCCATCAAGTCATCACCGACATAGGCGACCTGTTTGGGTGTTAAGTTCAGCTTGTTCAAGAGGGATTCAAAGGCCGGCAACTTTTGTGTGCATCCCTGATGCACGTGCTTGATTTCAAGCTGCTCAGCCCGCAGGATGGTCGGCAGGCTCTCGCGTCCGCTGATGATCGCGGTAATACGGCCGGCGCGGTGCCACATTCGAATGCGATGACCATCATAAACGCAAAACCGTTTGCTTTCGGAGCCGTCTGAATGCACAATAATTCCGCCGTCGGTGAGCACACCGTCCACGTCCATTATCAACAATTGAATCTGATTAAAATCGATTGTTTTGGCCATTCTATTTCAGACCTCCGTCTTTTGTTTGCGAACCTTCGGCTTCTGTTCTTATCCGACGATTTTAATCGCCACAATATCCTGGACATCAATCAGTCCAACCGGTCTGTCCGCAGCGTCCACAACGGGCAGTTCGTCGATACGGTATTTATGAAAAATCGCCATTGCTTCGGCCGCAAGGGTATCGGGCCGCACCCGTTTGCAATCGGGCGTCATCACCTGCCGCGTTTTCATTTTCAAGGCCTCGGCCCCGGCCGTCGAGACGGCCCGTCGCAAATCGCCGTCTGTAATAATTCCCGCCAGTCGGCCCTCGGCATCAACGATCATCACCGCTCCGCGGCGTTTCAGAGAGGCGGTTTTGGTAAGCATCTGTTCGACGGTGTCCGTCTCCGCCGCCAGCGGCAGCGGCTCATCGGGCTTGAACCACATTGTTTGTTCGACGGTGATCAAACGCGCCCCCAACGCGCCTGCCGGATGAAACCTCGCGTAATCTTCGGCACTGAATCGCCGGGCTTTCATCACCGTCAGCGCCAGTGCATCGCCGAGAGCCAGCATACAAGTGGTTGAAACGCTCGGCGCAACACCCAGGGGACAGGCCTCAATGAGTTTGCCCATACACAAGGCCACATCGCTGTGGCGGGCTAGTCGCGATTGTGAATCACCGACAATCGAAACCAAACAAATCTCCCGCTGTTTGAGCGGTTCGATCAATCGCAAAATTTCATCGCTTTCGCCGCTGTGACTCAGCGCCAACACAACGTCGTTATTTTGCACCCGCCCCAAATCCCCGTGGACCGCTTCCGCCGGATGAAGAAAATGGCTGGCGGTGCCGGTGGATGCCAGTGTGGCACTGATTTTGTTACCGATAATGCCTGCTTTGCCGATTCCTGTCACAATCACTGAGCCGCGGCACGTTAAAAAAATCTCCACCACCCGGCTGAAGGCCGGATCACGGACCACCGGCAGCAAACCACGAACTCCTGCCGCCTCGGCCTTGATAACCTGTTCGGCAAATGTCAGATCGATAGGATC
>JAAYQH010000285.1 GCA_012519365.1 Planctomycetota bacterium
CGCTCCGACCCAGCCGGCGGCTGCCGGGGCTGATCCCAATCGTGTATGATTCGGCGTACGTCAGGCCGGCAAACATGCGGAGGTTGGATGTGTTTGTAAACGTGGATTACAGCCATTGAACAGTGAGAGAGCATAAATGAAATTGGCAGAATTGCTGCGGCCGGAATGCGTCAAAGCCGGCTCATCAGCGGATGACAAAGCGCTGGTGCTGTGTGAAATCGCTGCGCTGGCCAAAAGAAGTCAACTTTGCAGGAACGTCTCGGAAGAAGTTATCCTCGAGGCCCTTCAAGACCGCGAAACCCTCGGCTCGACCGTCATCGCCAACGGCATTGCCCTGCCCCACTGTCGTATCAAGGGGGTGCGCGATTTTGTGGTCGGACTGATGACGGTGCCGCAGGGTGTGGACTTTGAAGCACCCGACGGCCAAAAGGTTCGCTTGCTGGTGTTTATTATCGCGCCCCAAGAGCAAAGCAATGCGCATATTCGTTTGCTGTCGCTCCTCTCGCAGACCCTTCAGAACAGTCAGGCGGTGGGCAAAATGATCGCCGCTCGTACCGATAAACAACTGGCTCACGCTTTTGTTCACACCGCCGGTCAGGACATACAGACGCTCGAACCGGTCGCCCGGAATTTGGTGCAGATTTTCGTGCAGGACGACAGCGTCTTCAAGAACATTCTTGAGGCCGTAGCGGGACTGGACGGCATCGCTTTGTCGGTTTGCGACACCGATAATGCCCGTAACTATCTGACCCGAATTCCGCTGTATGCCGAATTCGCGAAAAACGGCACGCCGCCCAACTGTAAAATCATTATTGCAACGGTCGAACGGCAACTCAGCAACGAGGTCATTCGTCGCATTGAAGCCGTTACCGGCAATCTGTTCGAGTGTACGGGCGTAATGGTGACGGTGCAGGAACTGGCCTATGCCGCCGGTGCACTGGATATATAACCGACGCTCTGACATCCTAAAGGCAGCGGCAAAAACGGACATTCGCAAAAGACCTACACAAAGCAAACGTAAAGGAACATAAGTGGGTGATCCGCGCGTCAATTTGTATCATAACTTGTCTGTCATGCTCGCCGCCGGGGTGCCGCTTGTGCGCACCTTGCAAACCGTGCATAAACAAGGGCGAATCGGCCGCATCTTCCAACGCATTGCCGCCGCGGCAGCGGCCTCCAGCAGTTTGGCCGAGGCCGTTGAACAGCACAAAAAACACTTTGAGCCGCTTGACGTGGTACTGATTCGCGTTGGAGAAGAAACCGGCCAACTGGCCGAGGTGTTCGAAATGCTCAGCCAGTGGTACGAGTTTCGCCTGCGGTTGCGGCGAACCATCACATCCGGATTGGTTTTGCCGGCGTTGATGATCCACGCCCTGGCGATACTGGGGCCGGTCCCGACGTTTGCCTTGGGCGGCTGGGACAGTTCCCAGTACCTTCGCAGCATAATCGGAATACTGCTTTTGTTTTACATTCCGGCCGCTGTGGTATTGGGTATTGTTTTTCTGACGCCGCGTCAGGGTCTGCTGCGAACGGTACTCGATGGGTTAGTGCTTGGCATTCCGGTACTCGGTTCGGCCGTTCGCAATTTGTCGCTGAGCCGCTACAGCAAGGTATTCGCCATCGCCCTGAAGGCAGGCATCCCCATCCTGCGTGCGACGGAACTGGCCCTCGAGGCGGTCCCCAACGCTGTCATTCGACGTGCCGTAAGCGGCGGCGTCGAAGCGGTCAAACGCGGCGATAATGTGAGCAGTGGGTTTTCCCGATTATTGCCGAGTGATTTTGTCGCGATATGGCAAGTGGGCGAAGAAACAG
>JAAYQH010000286.1 GCA_012519365.1 Planctomycetota bacterium
GGGCCGCTGCCGTTGTCGATGACGGGCCCGTCTCGGCGCTCTGCTGCATTTTTTCGCGATATTGTCGAACTGCCTCTGAAAAGGACTGGGCTTGCTGTTTTTGTTTTTGGCTAAGCCGTATCCATATTTCGCCAAGTGCCTGCGAATGTTCCTTGGCCGCCGAGATGGCCGGCCCGGCCAGTCCGAAAAACTTCAATACCCCCAGCCCAAACCATCGGGCCAGTGTCAGCACAAGGGTGTCGGCGGCCAAAATCGCCCCTACAATAAAACTGCACGTCAGAACAATCCATGTTCCCAATTGGGCCAAATGAATCGGCAGAAAAGTCCCCGCTGCCACGCCGAGAATACCGCCGTTGCCCCATGGGAAATCGCCGCCGTTGTAAATTCGCCCCAAGACCGTCCGATAAAGACCCGACCGCTCATAACTATCCGGCCAAAGCAAAAACCATGCTGTCGATACCGAGGCGGTGACCAGAATCAGCCCGATGAACCGCAGGATTGGCTGGGTCAGTGCACGACCTGACAAATGTATAAACAAGGTCACTATCAGCCCGAACAGCCCTACAATGGCGCCAGGGCCAAAATAATACATAACATAATAGGCCGAAAACGCCCCGAATCGACCACACAGATTCTGGATCTCGCTGCTTTCGTTGTGCGGCCAGACATAATCGCTCGGGGGATCACCGAGGTCAAAGCTGAGCAGACTAAAGAGCAGCACCAGAGACGCACATAGCAAAAAACCTTCGAACGCTATTTTATAAAGTTGACTGTGTTTCACAAAACCTTCCAAATTAGCAATTGATTCAGATTCATAAGCCGCTGCCGAGCCCATTATGCCGCTCGGGGCCCCACTCGCAGGGCCAACGACAGCCTTTTTATATCGGCAAAGGGCGCGTTTTGACTAAAATCGTAAGTTATTGGCCTATTTGGGGGCCGCTTTGCTTAAACAAAAGACTTATCATACAATTGAATCGCCGATCGTACAAGGCCGAATCGCAGTTTGAAAAAGACTTAATATATCTTGTTTTGAGGTTGTGAAAAGGCTTTGCATGCCTTGCCAAAGCGATTATAATAAAGGTTTGGAAGACCCATAAGAAGACGCATTGAGTCGGGATTATGATTATGAAAATGGCGGTTTGGTTTTCGGTGCTGATCGCGGCCTTTGGCCTGCCGGCTTTGGCAAAAGAGCCTCAAACGTGGGTGCTGGATCCGCAGTCCGGCTGGCAAAATGTCAGTGATTTGCCGCAAGGGCAGTATCTTATGGCCATAGCCCGGCTTAAGCAGCAGCTTGCCTCTGGAAAGAGCGACGAGGTTGTTGCGGCGCTGGAACAACTCAAGGCGGACTTTCCGGACTTAGCCGGCGGGGATTTGGATGCGTTTATCGAAGCGGAAAAAATCTATGCCAAGCACGACCTGGGCAAGGCCGGCAAAGGGTACAAGGAATTTCTCGATACCTGGCCGGACAGTCCCTTACAGCCGGCGGCAATGGAGCGGTATTTTTCCATCGGAGCTGCTTTTTTGCAGGGACAAAAACGCACCTTTTTGAAGGTGCTTCGGCTGCCGGCTTTTGATGACGGCGTGGAGATTATGCGTCATATCGCCGACAAGGCGGGCAATTCGCCGATTGCCCTGCGTGCGCTGCAGGTGACGGCCGAGAATCAGGAACGCCGCAAGCAATTTATTGAGGCCTATCACACGTGGGCCGAAATTGCTTCCCGCTGGCCGACCGGGCCGGCGGGACGCGATGCGCTGCTTCGAATGGGTACAGCGCTGCATGCTTCCTATAACGGGCCGCAATATGACTCTTCTGTCCTTCGTGCCGCCCAGATTTATTTTGAAGATTACATCCAGCGCTATCCGCAAATCGCTGAGGAGTTGAACCTGGCCGAAACCCTCAACACGATTACCGAACAACTGGCCTACAAGGAATATGAAGTGGGGCTTTATTATGAGCGGGTTGGCAAACCCCAGGCTGCGTATCTTTACTACCGCAAGGTGCTGGAGCAATGGCCGAATACGAGCGTCGCTCAGATGGCCGCAGAGCGATTGGGACCAGCCCCGGAGCCGCTGGTCAAACCGACTTTTCGACGGACGGTGGTCCACGCAACCGAAAGACTCCTGGACAACTGGTTCGGCCTGAAACTGCTGTTTGGGGGCGGCGACGAAAACGGCTCAAACGAAACGCAATCATAGAGTAAGGATTGAGTGTGTGAAACGAGATTATCTGATAATAGGGCTTATTGTCGTTGCGGCGGTGGGTATGGGCGGCTGCGGCAAGGGCGGTTTGGCGGGGTATCAAAATGCCTGGCTGCATCCCCAGGACGTCTCTACCGTCTATGTTGAGATGTTCGACTCATCGGGCTTTCGTCGGGGGTACGAGTTTAAGCTGACCGAGGCCGTCTGTAAACGCATCGAAGCGCAAACGCCGTACAAGATTGTCTCTGATCGCGACCTGGCCGATTCGGTGCTGAGCGGCACTGTCGGGGCCGGATCGGGGGTGCTTGCCGGCGACCGCTATACAGGCCGGCCGCTGGAACAGGAAGCGATGATTCAGGTCTGTCTGACGTGGAAAAATCTCAAGACCGGACGTCTGATGCTCGACAATGAAGAGGTGTATGCCGCGGTGAGCTATTCCGAACTGCTTGGCCAAAGTTATGATTATTCCGCTGCCTCAGCAGTGAACAAAGCCGCCCAAAAAGTGGTAGAATTGATGGAGCAGCCGTGGTAATCTGAATCTTGTATAGATTGATTTTTTGCGACTCTCAAAATGTCAGGCAAACCCAAATGCCGAATTCAACTGTCCCAAACGGCCTCTTGTGAGCCTTTCCAGCCGTCCAGCATACAGAGGATAAAGGGGTGTTTTGGGATTTTGTGTTTGGGGGTGTATTCGTGAGCGAGCCTGTGGTTATGCCGATGGGCAAACAAAGTGTTAAAATAGAAGAAGAGTTGATATGACGAAAAAAACGCCGTCCAGAAAAAAAAATGACCTGCCGTCTCCCGGCGGCCTGCCGCCTCGGTATAATCGCAGTCCGTTTACATGGCTGCTGATTGCGCTGGTGATCATGACTATTTTTATGTCGATCAGCCAGATGCACAGCACCGAGGAATTAACATTTTCCGAGTACGACACCTATGTTGAGCAGGGACATGTCGAAAAGGTCATGTTTAAGGAATCCACCCGCGAGATCACCGGCAAATTCAACGAGCAGGGCATTGCCAATCGCCCCGACGGGGCCCCGACGATGTTTCGGGTGTATTACACACCGGAACTGCTGCGTGAGGGTTATTTTGACTGGCTGCGGTCCAAAGGTGTTGAGGTGGATATCGAACGCGAGGGGCTGTGGATTCAGTTTTTGATGAGTCTGGTGCCGTTTTTGTTGGTGATTGGTCTGATTTACTTTATCTTTTTGCGCAATCTCAAAGGCGGCGGAATGCTGATGAATTTTGGGCGCAGCCGCCACCGTGTCCGGGGCAAAGAAAAGAAAGTGACCTTCGACGATGTCGCCGGCATCGACGAAGCCAAAGAGGAAGTGGCCGAGATTATTGAGTTTCTCAAAAACCCCAAAAAGTTTATGAAAATCGGCGGGCGTATTCCCCGCGGCGTATTGCTGTCCGGCCCGCCCGGATGCGGCAAGACCCTGCTGGCCAAGGCGATTGCCGGCGAGGCGGATGTGCCTTTTTTCAGCATCGCCGGAAGCGACTTTGTGGAGATGTTTGTTGGGGTGGGCGCCAGTCGTGTGCGTGATTTGTTCAGACAGGCCAAAGAAAACTCGCCCTGTATTATCTTTCTGGATGAAATCGACGCCATCGGCAAACGCCGCGGCCCCGGTGTCATCAGCGGCGGCCACGACGAACGTGAACAGACGCTCAACGCCATCTTGGTAGAGATGGACGGCTTTGAAACCAACGACCAGGTCATTGTTATTGCCGCGACCAACCGTGCCGATATTCTCGATCCGGCCCTGACGCGGCCGGGACGATTTGACCGCCAGGTGGTGGTTCCGCTGCCCGATTTGCAGGGACGGATGAAGATTCTTCAGATTCACGCCAAAAAAATCAAATATGACCCGTCGGTGGATTTTGAACGGCTGGCCCGCGGTACCCCTATGTTTACCGGCGCCGAACTGGAGGCCCTGATCAACGAGGCCGCTATTGCCGCGACCATGCAGGGCAAGGACCGCGTCGAGATGAGCGATCTGGAAGAGGCCCGCGACAAGGTTCGCTGGGGCCGTGCCAAACGCAGTCGGGTGATGGACGAGTCCGACAAACGGTTGATCGCTTTTCACGAAGCCGGCCATGCCCTTGTCCAGGCGATGAGCAAAGATGCCGATCCACTGCATAAGGTCAGCATCATCCCGCGCGGGCCGATGGGCGGGGCTACGTTTGCCTTGCCGGAAAAGGACAGACTGTTTTACTCCAAAAAATACTGTCTGGCCCAGCTGCAAATCTGTTTTGGCGGGCGTGTGGCCGAGGAGCTGTTCTGTGATGATATTACCAGCGGCGCCCAATCGGATATCAAGCAGGCCACGATGCTGGCCCGCGGTATGATTATGGAGTGGGGCATGGGCGAAGAAGTCGGCCCGATTAATTACGTCACCGACGGCAGCAGGGACGGTTTTTTTGGCCATCTTGTGCCGGAATACTCACAGCGTACCGCCGAGTTGATTGATCAGGAGGTCAAAAAACTGATCGATTCGGCTTATGTCAAGGTCAAAGACCTGCTGGAGGCCCACCACGAAAAACTTCATGCCCTTGCCGATGCATTGCTTAAACACGAAACCCTTGACGCCGATGAGGTCAAGACCATTATCGAAGGCGGCGAGTTTAAAAAACCCACGGTGTCTGATTTGCTGGCGGCTGAACAGAAAAAAACGTCCGATTTGTTGAATGCGACAGACTTAAATGACGATGATTGGCTACTGGACGATCAAGAGTGGGAAGATGCCAACGATACCGACGAGGACACCAAGGACTCCACGGATAGCGAGGACACCCGCTTTGGCTGATCGGCTAATTGGTCCGTTTGCACACTACGTGTGTCCGGGGTGATTGCAAAAAGACCCTCTTGAGCGTGTGCGCTCTGTGAAAAGAAGCGAACATGCGTTTGGGTCTCCGTTGTGCGGCGGTAATCAGCAGAGCACCTCGACGGATTTTGGCCCCAGGCGTTCAAGCCGCTGCAAGTGATTGCGTCCAAGGGTTGCTTCGAAGATGATGGTGTTATTTTCGTAGGTTTGGCTCAGATTCTCGCCGACGGTATGCAAAAAGTGGCCTACCTTGCCGTTGCCGGCCTCAACGACCACACGGATACGAACCCTGCCGCCGCGAATCTTTTCGGCAATAGTCCGGGCCAATTTATCCAGTTGATAGCCCGTCCTGGCCGAGATGCTCACCGCATTGGGATAGACCGTCTGCACGGCGTCAAAGAGGGTGCGATCAGCGATGCGATCGGACTTGTTAAGTACCACCAGCGTGTCCTTTTGGCCGCAGCCGATGTCGTTAAGCACCGACTCGACGCTTTTGATTTGCTCGAAAACCTTGGCACTGGAGGCATCTACGACATGCACCAGCAGGTCAGCGTTGACGGCTTCTTCGAGGGTCGCCTTAAACGATGCGACCAAATGATGCGGCAGTTTGCTGACAAACCCAACCGTGTCGCTTAGCAGGGCCTCGACACCGCCCTGAAGGGTCCACTTCCGTGTTCGCGTGTCCAGCGTCGCAAAGAGCTGATCCTCGACATACACATTGGCCGAGGTCAGGGCGTTCATCAGCGTGCTTTTGCCCGCGTTGGTATAGCCGACCAAACAGATTTTGTAAAAGCCTTCTCGGCCGTCGATTTCACGAAGTTTGCGTTTGTCGATGCTTTCAATCTCGCATTTCAGATCGGTAATGCGTTTTTTGACAAGCCGCCGGTCGATTTCAAGCTGTTTTTCACCTGTGCCGCGAGTACCGATACCGCCGACCGCTCCGGCCGCTGTACCGCCTCCGGCTCCCGCAACCGAGTCAAGGTGTCCCCACATTCGCGTCAGACGCGGATAGGTGTATTCGAGCTGTGCCAGTTCAACTTGTAATTTGGCTTGTTTGGTGCGGGCCCGCGTCGCGAAAATATCAAGGATTAACTCGCTGCGATCCAGAACCTTGCATTTGACGATTTTTTCAAGTTCGCGAATCTGGGCCGGCGTCAGGTCGTTGTCAAAGATTACCACATCGGCCTGCTGCTCGGTGACCTTTTCGGCAAGCTGCCGTGCCTTGCCGGAGCCGATATAGGTGGCCGCGTGAATATCGCGGAGTTTTTGAATAAACCGATCAACAACCTGTGCTCCTGCGCTCTCGGCCAGCGCCTGCAATTCCTGCAGCCAATCTTCTTGTGCCTCTCGGCGTTCCTGCGGCAGGAACGCTCCGACCAGAATTGCCCGTTCCTGCTGAACGGTTGTCTGCTCACGTACTGTACTCAATGGCGATAGATCCCTTTCCAAATAAATACCTTAATTCATTTTATTATACAAAAAAGAAGCACAAAATTCAAGACCCATAAAAAAGATGCGGCGTGTCTTAAGATGCATAAAAAAAGACATAATCTATATAGTAGTGATAGAGTGCTTGCACCCTCACCGCTTGGCCCTGACCGCCTGCGAGTGGCCTTTACTCGTCGTTTTCTGAGATAAAGGCCCGATAAAACCGATTAGGTTTGGGGCCGAGAGTGTTGGTCAGCGTCCCGATGTTCTCGATGGTGCAGTCAATCACATCGCCGGGTTGCAGAAAGCGATTGTCCGCCACCCCCACGCCGTGCGGCGTACCGGTACAAATGATATCCCCCGGCTCAAGCGTCATCAAATGGCTTAAAAAGGAGACAATATGGTACACGTCAAAAATCATTTGTCGAGTGTTGGCCTGTTGGCGAATCTGGCCGTTCACAGTCAGGGCAAGATCAAGATTTTGGGGGTCTGATATCTCGTCAGCGGTAACAAGCCACGGCCCGACCGGCAAAAATCCGTCCGCCCATTTGCCCATCAGCCAGTCAAAAAATGCGTCCCGCGGTCGATCGGTGCGTCCGTGTCGGAAGGTAACCGAGCGTGCCGAGAGGTCATTGGCGATGGTGTAGCCGGCAATATGCTCAGCGGCCTGCTGCGGTGAGACGGCATAGGCTGTTTTGCCGATCACTACTGCCAGTTCGACTTCATGATCAATTTCGTCGCTATAGGCAGGCCAGGGAATCGTCGCCCCCGAGGCCGCCAGGGCGGTGGCAGGCATCAAAAACGGCCAGGGATTCGTCCGGCAGGCCTGCTCGTCAAGGGCCTTGTCCTGCCAGCGGGTTTCTTCCAGA
>JAAYQH010000287.1 GCA_012519365.1 Planctomycetota bacterium
GACATGGTAAACTGGACCGATCATGGTTCCCCGTTGTCTTACAAAGATTTCAGTTGGGCAAGTGGGGATGCCTGGGCGGGTCAATGTATTTACAGAAACGGAAAGTTCTATTTTTATGTTCCCATGAAACTGAAAGTCGGCGGCAAGGCCATCGGCGTGGCGGTCGCAACCGACCCGACAGGGCCGTTCAAAGACCCCCTCGGACACCCCCTGGTGGGCAATGACGGCAGTTGGGGTGACATCAACCCGACGGTATTTATCGATGACGACGGCCAGGCATACCTGTACTGGGGCAATCCCTACCTGCGGTATGTGAAATTGAATGAAGATATGATTTCGTGTTCCGGCGATGTTGTCGAGGTTCCGCTGACCGCCGAGAGTTTCGGCGTTCGCAGCAAAGACGACCGAGCCACCCAGTATGAGGAAGGGCCTTGGCTATATAAGCGAAACGATTTGTACTACATGCTGTTTGCCGCCGGGCCGATTCCCGAACATATCGCGTATTCGACCGCTCCCAGTGCTACCGGGCCGTGGACATTCAGAGGCGTCATTATGCCCACCCAGGCGACGAGCGCCTTTACCAACCATCCGGGGGTGTGCGAATATAAGGGCAACTGGTACTTCTTTTATCACAATGCCGCTCTGCCGGGCGGCGGAGGCTTCCACCGTTCGGTATGCGTCGAGCAGTTTGAGTACAATGAAGACGGGACAATCCCGACTATCAAGATGACCAAAGAGGGAGCGCCTCAAATAGGGCATCTTAATCCTTATGACACCGTACAGGCAGAAACCATTTGCTGGGCGTCGGGTGTCAAGACCGAACGAAGCAGCGAGGGCGGGATGAATGTCTGCAATATCGAAAACGGCGATTACATCAAGGTCAAAGGAGTGGATTTCAGTAAGGGGGCATCCTCTTTCGAGGCCCGCGTTGCCTCCGGCTCTGAAGGCGGTACGATTGAGATTCGACTCGGCGGCCCGAAGGGAACTCTGGCGGGAACCTGCGCAGTTCCCGGCACCGGCGGCTGGCAAACTTGGAAAACCGTCACCTGCACGGTTAACGGCGCTGCCGGCATTCACGACTTGTTCTTTGTTTTCACCGGCGACAGCGGCCTGCTGATAAACTTCAACTGGTGGAAATTTCATCCGGTAAAATAAGGCAAGACGACGAAATACGGCGGGCGGCAGACTCGAATCGCCGTTGCTGCGAATGGCACAAAGCAGAGCAAGGCGTTATTGTTTATGAATACGAATACCTGTCTTGCGGTTTTCGGAGAAATGAGATTCTGATGATTAGAGAGTCAAACAATCCATTTGCGATTCTTCGCGCGATGGTGATTTGTAGAAGGCTGTCTTAATTGTATGCAAGTAAGCAGAGAACGGACTAGTTTATTTAGGAGATTATCAAATGGAACACAAGCTATTCACTATGGTATTTGTGGTGGTTATGGCAGGTGGAACCTGTTTGGCTCAGGCGGATGGGTCGGCGGCGGAAGATTTCAAACCGACCTCAACCAATCAACCGGGGCGTCAGTATCCCCAGGTCAATTCCGAGGGTCGTGTTCGGGCACGCATTGAAGCGCCCCAGGCCCACACCGTACTTCTGGATATTGGCGGCGTCAGGTATCCGATGACCCAGGGCGAAGACGGCGCCTGGATCGGCGATTCGCGGCCGCAGGACGAGGGGTTCCATTACTACCAGCTCGTTATTGACGGCGCCCGGGTTCCGGACCCCGGCAGCCTGTATTTCTTCGGCGCAAACCGCTGGGGCAGCGGTGTTGAAGTCCCCGCCCACGATCAGGATTTTTACGCCATCAAGGACGTTCCCCACGGCCGCGTGCAGAAGATTTTATTCCCCTCCGGGAGCACCAGCACGATCCGCAGGGCGTTTGTCTACACACCGCCCGATTACGGCAAGGACCTGTCCAAACGCTACCCGGTATTGTATCTCCAGCACGGCTGGGGCGAGGATGAAACCGGCTGGGCCAACCAGGGCCGTGTGAATTTGATCATGGACAACCTTATCGCCGAAGGCAAGGCCAGGCCCTTCATCATCGTGATGACCTACGGCATGACCAACGAAATCCGATTTGGCGGCATCAGGGAGTTTGATATTCGTCCCTTTCAGACGGTTCTTGTCGATGAGCTGATTCCTTACATCGATGCCAATTTTCGCACACGCTCCGACCAGCCCCATCGGGCGATGGCCGGCCTTTCAATGGGCCGTATGGAAACCAGGTTGATCACGATGAATAACCTTGACTTGTTCTCCCACATCGGTCTCTTCAGCGGCGGGACTATTTCTGCTTCAGACATCACCGATAGGGATGTCTTCAAACAGAAAATTAAACTCGTATTTGTTAGCTGCGGCAGCCGCGAGAATCCGGGCCGTTTCAGACCGGCCGTGGATTCGCTTCAGCAGGCCGGTATCAGCGCCGTCTCTTACGTCTCGCCCGATACCGCCCATGAGTGGCAGACATGGCGACGCAGTTTTTATCAGTTTGCGCAACTTCTGTTTCAGGATCAGCCCGTTGCTGCTGTACCCGCCCGGACTGAGGCGGTGACAAATCCAGCCGACGCCGCGGCTGCCGCTGAGAAGCAGCCGACTCTGAAGGTGCCTTTTGAAACGCCGTTGAAGTGGATTTCATCGGATGTGCTGATTCGGCCGGTTTCGGACGAAAGGCACAACATTGTATCCATAAAAGACCCCACCATCGTCCGTTATAATGACTTGTGGCATGTTTATGCGACGGTTTATTCCACCACCGCCAGAACGTGGACGATGGCCTATTTGAACTTTAAAGACTGGTCGGATGCCCCCAACGCCAAACTGCACTTTGTCGATGAGAATCCGAATTTGCGGGGGTACAAATGCGCGCCTCACCTGTTCTATTTCACGCCGCACGAGAAGTGGTACCTGGTCTTTCAGTCGCAGCCGCCGCAGTATTGCACCACCGATGATATTTCCAAACCGGAAACGTGGAGTGCGCCGCAGAACTTCTTCGACAGGATGCCTGCGAGTATGCCCCGGCTGCCGATTGACTACCACGTTATCTGCGACGACACGCACGCCTACTTGTTCTTTACCGGCGATGACGGCAATTTCTATCGCAGCCGAACCCGCATCGAGGATTTTCCCAAGGGTATGAGCGATCCGGAGATTGCCATCCGGGATCATCGAAACAACCTGTTCGAGGGCAGCATCACCTACAAAATCAAAGGAACCGACCTCTATCTGACGCTCATCGAGGCCTTAAGTCCGGCCCGCTACTATCGTGCCTGGATTTCCGACCGGCTGGATGGCCAATGGATACCGGTTCCCGGCGCCGATTCATGGAACAGTCCATTTGCCGGGATCAACAATGTGAGATTTGCCGATGGCGTCGAACCCTGGACTCGGGATATCAGCCACGGGGAACTGATTCGCGATGGGTATGACGAAAAAATGATACTCGACCTTGACAATCTTCAGTTCCTTTATCAGGGGCGTGCTGTGGACAGCGGCGGACGCTACGAATTGCTGCCGTATCAATTGGGATTATTGACACTGGATCGGCCGCAATCCGTTAAGGATGATGCCCAAATGACGGCCTCAGATACCGAGCTGCCGGCCCTGAAAGAGGTGTTTGAGGACTATTTTCTGATTGGCGGTGCATTCAACCGGAATCTGGTTATGGGGCGGGACCCCCAGGCGGCCGAAATCGCGATCAAGCACTATAATACCGCAACGTCAGAGAATGACATGAAGTGGTCATTGATTCATCCTCAGCCCGGTCAGTATAATTGGGAACCGGCCGACCGGTTTATAGAATTCTGTGAGACTCATCATATGGCCCCCATCGGCCATGCTCTCGTCTGGCACAGCCAGGTGCCGCGGTGGGTCTTCAGTGATGAGTCGGGAAATCCGCTGTCCCGTGAGGCGCTGCTGGCCCGGATGAAAGAACATATCACAGCGGTCGTCGGCCGTTATAAAGGGCGCATCAAAGGGTGGGATGTCGTCAATGAGGCCCTGAACGACAACGGCACGCTGCGCAACAGCCAGTGGCTGAGAATCATCGGCGAAGGAAAACCCGAACAGCAGTACGACCATATCGCCAAGGCCTTTGAATATGCTCATGCCGCCGATCCGGATGTGGAATTATACTACAACGACTACAATCTGTCCACGTCGCGCGCCAAGGCCGACGGGGCGGCGGCGATTGTCCGGCATCTGCAATCCAAAGGCATTCGCATCGACGGGGTTGGCATGCAGATGCATGCGGGACTGACATGGCCCGAGGTGGATGATCTGGAATACGCCATCAAAACACTGTCGGCCACAGGCGTTAAAGTGATGGTTACGGAACTGGATATTCGCACGCGCACACGCGGTCCTCACGGTGCGGAAATTACCCAAATCAATCGCCGCACCACGGATGATCCGGAGTCGGCATTGGCGGAAATCCAGCAGAAATTGGCCGATAAGTACGCCGAGATATTCTCCGTTTTGGTCAAACATAAAGACATCATTCCGCGCGTCACATTTTGGGGTGTGTATGACGCCACCTCATGGATCGGCGGCTCGCCGCTACTTTTCGACAGTCACTATGAGCCTAAACAGGCCTTTCATGCCGTGGTGCGAGTTGTGCAGGAGAAGAAGTAAATCAGAATCAGACGGGATGAATGTCAGCAATGAATAACAGACGATTGTTCGGTAGTGCCTGTTTTCTGATGCTGTGGACGTTATCCGTGGCCGGTCAGGCTTTACCGTCTCTTAAAGATGCGTATAGAACTGCTTTCCGGATTGGCGCAGCGGTCAACGAGGAAATCGTTTCGGGCGCCGATTCGGCCTCTCGACAGATTGTCATTGCACAGTTTAATTCAATCACGCCGGAAAACGAGATGAAAGCTGAGACGCTTAATCCTGAACCGGGTGTATGGAATTTCGGCCCGGCCGATCAAATGGTTGCATTTGCGGAAAAATACAACCTGTTTCTGGTAGGGCACACTCTCGTCTGGCACAATCAAACGCCGGAGTGGTTTTTTCGGGACGCCGAAGGCAATCCCAACACGCCTCATGCCCAGATCGAGCGGATGCGCAGTTATATCCGAACGGTGGCCGGACGCTATGCAGGTCGGGTCCATGCCTGGGATGTCGTCAATGAGATCATCGACAATGACGGTTCGTATCGGCCCACCGCATGGGTCAAAACCATCGGCAGCGGCGAGGATCTGGTCAAACTGGCGTTTACATTTGCTGCTGAATACGCACCGGATGCCGAGTTGTATTATAACGATTTCAACGCCTGGCGCCCGGCCAAACGAGACGGAATCGTACGTATGGTCAAGATGCTGCAGGCCGAAGGCATCCGCATTGACGGGATTGGTATTCAAGGCCATTGGGGGCTTAATTATCCCAAGACCGAGTACATTGAGGTTGCCATTGAAGCCTATGCCGCGCTGGGTATAAAGGTGATGATTACCGAGCTGGATGTCGATGTCCTGCCTTTGACTCGGGAAGGGCAGATCATTGGTCAGGTGATGAGCGATCTGCAGTTTCAATTGGAAGAATTCAAGGCGTTTCTGGATCCCTACGCAAACGGGCTTCCCGACGCCGTGCAGCGGCAGTTGGCTGACCGCTATGCGGAGTTATTCGGGATTTTTTATAGAAAGCGAGACAAGATTGATCGAGTCACACTGTGGGGTGTGCATGACGGCATGTCGTGGAAGAACGATTACCCAGTTCCGAACAGAACCAATTACCCCTTGTTGTTCGACCGAAACAGGCAGCCCAAATCCGCATTTGAGGCGGTGCTGAATGTGCCGTCCCAATTGCAGTAGCGTATGCTTGAGCCGGATGGAGTTCTTTGACATATGAGTACCTTATGGATAAACAGGAAAGGAAAAGCCAGATGGGACATTTGATGAGTCTGACAGTGTGCGCGGTGTGTTATTTTTCGGTTGCGGTGATGGCCGATGATGTGGACGATCCGCGTGGCAAGATGACGCCCTGGGACAAAGGCGCGTGGGAAACGGGACAATACCGGAATGTATTTCTTGAAGCCGGTTACAAGCAAGAAGACATCGACGCCAAGCTGGCCAAGGCGTATGAGGATCTGTTTGAAGGGCCGAACCGCGTCTATTTCGAAGTGGGCGAGGATATGGCGTACGTTTCCGACCTGAAGAACCAAGATGCCCGCAGCGAAGGCCTTTCGTACGGCATGATGGCAGCGGTGCAGTTAGACAAAAAAGAGGTTTTCGACCGCCTGTGGCGATGGACGGTCAAATATATGCAGCATCAGGACGGCCCGCGGGAAGGTTATTTTGCCTGGTCGGTTAATCCTGAAACGGGAAGAAAAAATTCTCAGGGATCGGCCTCCGACGGAGAATTGTATTTCATCACTGCGTTGCTGTTTGCGTCCAATCGGTGGGGCAATGACACCGGCATCGACTATTACGCCGAGGCCCGACGGATTCTGGACGCGATGTGGAGCAAAGATGGAACTGCCGGCGTCAGAAACATCATCAACACTGAACACAAAATGATTACGTTTGTCCCCGAGGGCCGGGGATACAACTGGACGGACCCGTCTTACCACGTGCCGGCGTTTTTTGAAATCTGGGCCGAGTACGCCAAAGACGGTCGGGAGGACTTCTATCGAGAATGTGCCGATGTGACCCGCGCATTCCTGCACAAGGCTTGTCATCCGGTCACCGGCCTGACCCCGGATTACGCCGAGTATGACGGTTCTCCCTTGCCAGGGCGGATGAGCGAGTTCGGCTTTGATTCCTGGCGTGTGCCCATGAACATCGCTATGGATTATTCGTGGTTCGCCAAGGACAAGAACTGGCAAATAGACTACGGCAGAAGACTTCATGACTTTCTGTATTCCCAGGGCGTCAACACATTTGTCGATCAATACAGTCTCGACGGGTCGCCTCGCGAAAGAATCATGCGTGCGCCCGGCTATCGTTCAGTGCGTCATTCTTTGGGGTTTGTCAGCACTGCGGCTGCGGCCTCAATTATGGGCACTCAGGCCAAAAGCTGGAAATTCGTCGATGGTATCTGGAATGCCAAACTGGAACCTTATGAAGACGGCTACTTCGATCCGTACTACGACGGTTTTCTGTATCTGTTCAGCTTGATGCACTTAAGCGGCAACTACCGGATCATTAAGCCCGCCGAGGTGGTGCACAATGATGCCGCCGCCGATCTCCAAATCATAGGTACAGAAACGGCCTCCCGCACAGTGGAAGGCGGCGGCACAGGTCCGTACAAAGCGATTATGGTCAGCGACAGCAGTCTTGCCACTCATACCGTCTTTCGTCCCCAAGACCTCGATGTGTTTGGCCAAAGCAATAAGCTGCCAATCATTGCCTGGGGCAACGGGGCTTGTGCAAATTCGCCCTGGGAACACGTGAACTTTTTGTCTGAGGTGGCCTCGCACGGTTTTTTGGTGATTGCGATTGGCCCGATGCCTCAGGAAGGCCAGCGGGGCGGAGGAAGGTCGGTATCTTCGCAGCTCATTGACGCTATCGATTGGTCCATTGCTCAAAACAGCGACCCCACAAGCCCCTACTATAACAAGATTGACACGACAAAGATTTCCGTCAGCGGCATGTCCTGCGGCGGTTTGCAGGCACTGGAGGTTGCTCCCGACCCGCGTATAACGACGGCGATTGTCTGTAACAGCGGAATTTTGCCCAATCGGTCCGGCGGTATGCCCGGGATGCCCGCTCTGGAAAAAAATCAGCTTGAGAAGCTGCATTCACCTGTCTTGTATCTCTTGGGTGGCCCGTCGGATATTGCGTATAGCAATGGGATGGACGATTTTCAGCGGATTAACCATGTGCCGGTGTTCGCGGCCAATCTGGATGTCGGGCACGGTGGAACGTACAGACAGCCGCATGGCGGTGAGTTTGCCGTTGTCGCAACCGCTTGGTACCGATGGCTCTTGAAGGGCGATGAGGAGGCCGGGAAAATGTTCACCGGTCGGCCGTGCGGACTGTCGCAAAGACCCGGATGGGTCGTGGAAAAGAAAAATTTTGATCAATCTCGGTTTTTGCCGGATGAGTGACACTTTTTTTCAAAAAAATGCTCCCTGCGTGTGATTCCCTGTAAGCGTCGTCTAAATTGTCGGGATCTTGAAAATGACGGAGAATGAGGATTCAAAAAGTTGTGAATTTGTGCAGCTTTTCCTGATGAGTCAACGTCGGATTTATGGCTATGTGATGACATTGGTTCCCAATGTGTCGGATGCGGATGATATTGTTCAGGAAACGGCGTCTGTGATGTGGACTAAATTCGGCGAGTATGAACCGGGGACCGATTTTAC
>JAAYQH010000288.1 GCA_012519365.1 Planctomycetota bacterium
CCTGGCCTCAATTTCTTTGCGGGCTTCATCCGGTACGGTGTTGTAGGCCGGATACCAATCGTAATCCAGTTTGATCGCCTCGCGTACATTGACCATTTGCACATCGTGGATATACACGTCCCGCACGGTGCCGCCGCGACCCTGGGTGGACTTAAAGCGGATGCCCGTGCTGGTGCCGAAGCCCCTGAGGTTGTAGGCGCGAACGTTGTAAATGCCGCCGGAGGTTTCACTGCCGAAGGTGATCAGGCCGTGTCCGCGGCGGGCGATACAGTCGCGAATCACCACGTTGAATGTCGGACGATTGACCCGCAGCCCATCGGCGTCACGACCGGCCTTCAGGCAGAAATTGTCGTCGTTGCAGTCAATATCACAGTTTTGCACGAGGATATTGCTGGACGAGTCAATATCAATGCCGTCGGAGCTGGGGCCGACCTTTTCATCCAGATTGGCCCGGATGGTTAAGCCGTCGGCCACGACGTTGGTACTGTAGCAAATATGAACCGTCCAGAAGCCCGGCTCCCGCAGCGTCAGCCCTTCAAGGACGATGTTGGAGGCTTCATAAATCAAAATCAGACGCGGCCGCTTGCAGTCATAATCCACCACCCAGCGCAGACCTTTGGCGTCATAGTCCCGCCGCATCGCCCAGTATTTGTCCCACCACATCGAGCCGGAGCCGTCAATGGTTCCTTTGCCGTAGATTTTCACGTTGGAAACATGGTGGGCGTTAATCAGCGCTGCCGGCCAGTAGGTTTCGATTCCCGCCACACGAGTATAGACATCCGGATAGGCCGATTCGTCCTGAACGCCCTTGATCAGCACCTGTTCATCGATGCGCAAATCCACGCGGTCTTTGAGAAAAATCGAGCCGGTCAGATATGTTCCCGGCGAGAAGACCACCGTTCCGCCGCCGACTTTGGCGCAGGCGTCGATGGTTTTTTGGAGGGCTTCGGTGCAGACGGTTTTGCCGTCGCCTTTGGCGCCATAGTCACTTACATTGAATTCGGCTGCTAACGGAACAGCGGACAGAACACTTACACAAAGGACAATTGCCGTGTGCTGAAGCGTCGTTTTCATTTCATACCTCACGGTTAAAAAATGCGTCATTTGATCCGGCCGACCCTATCGTTGGCCGGTGCAGGTATGTTGTACCCGCAAATGCCCCGCAGTACAAGGGGCAAAGGGGTGGTCCAGAGCGATTTAACTTTCCGACTAAACGCCTACAATGGTCAGGCGGGAGACAAACGGTTGGGTTTTTTCTTGACCGGTACCGTCGGCTCACGTACAGTATTTGCCGTAATCGGCTTAAGGAAAGATCTTATGGATGCAAAAACGGTAAAAGTCGGCCTTGTAGGCTTTGGAACTGTCGGTTCCGGGGTAGTGAAGATCCTTCAGGATAATGGGCGGGGAATCGCCGAGCGGACGGGCATTCAACTTCAATTGGCTTGTGTGGTGGACAAAGACACCACCACGCCCCGTTCGGTCCGGCTTCCTGAGGGAGTGCTGACCGACGATATAAATCGGCTGCTAAATGATAAAAGCATTGACATCGCGATTGAATTGGTCGGCGGGACAACCGTAGCCAAGGACATTGTCCTCAAAATGCTCGCGGCCGGCAAACACGTGGTGACTGCCAACAAGGCACTGCTGGCCGAGCAGGGCTGCGAGGTGTATCGAGCGGCGTTGAATGCCGGTCGCTGCATTGCGTTCGAGGCCAGTTCTTGTGGCGGAATCCCCATTGTCTCGGCGTTGCGGACGGGACTGGCGGCCAATGATATTACCGCCCTTTACGGCATCTTCAATGGTACGAGCAATTATATCCTGACCCAAATGACCCAAAGCGGTGCAGCTTTTGACGACGTGCTCAAAGAGGCCCAGCGCAAAGGCTTTGCCGAGGCCGATCCGACACTCGATATCAACGGCACTGATACTGCGCATAAGCTGGCGATTTTGGGAGGGTTGGCCTTCGGTTGTCGTATCGAGATGAAGGATATTAGTATTGAAGGAATCCAGAATATCCAGATCGAAGACATTCGAAACGCCAAAGAACTGGGATACGTGCTGAAACTGCTGGCCATCGGTGAAAAAGATTCTGATGGTCGGATTTCTCTGCGTGTGCACCCGTCGTTTTTGTCCCACCAAACGCCGTTGGCCGATGTGGACGGGCCGTTTAACGCCGTCAGCGTGTTCGGCAACGCGGTGGGCAATGTGATGTTTTACGGCCGGGGGGCGGGGATGATGGCCACCGCCAGTGCGGTCGTGGCTGATATTATCGAGATTGCCCTGGGTACCAGCGAACGGCTGTTTGAGCGGATGCCGATGGTTTCCGAAAGGCACAAAGCCGCTCATTTCAAGAAAATAGACGACATAAAAAGTCGGTTTTATATTCGGATTATGGCCAAAGACCAGCCCGGCGTGTTTGCCCGTTACGGCCAGATTCTCGGCAAGCACACCATCAGTATTAGCGGCGCAATGCAGCACGAGGGCGCCGGGCCGGAAAATACCGTGCCGGTGATTATTACCACCCATCCGACTCGTCAAAAGAATATGGCCGCGGCACTGAAGGAATTGCAGCATCTGGATATTTTACGCGGTACCCCGGTGTGCATCCGAATTGTCGATATTCCGGAGGATAAGGAATGAGTGCCAAATACGCCATCATTGTGCCGGATGGTGCGGCTGACGCACCGCTGGACTGTTTTGACGGTAAAACCGTCCTCGAAGCGGCCGAGACGCCGAATATGGATCGCATCGCCATCGACGGGATGCAGGGGTGCGTGCGAACGGTACCGGCGGGGATGACTCCCGGCAGCGATGTGGCTTTGATGAGCCTGCTGGGGTATGACCCTGCCCAATGCTACACCGGACGGGCGCCGATTGAGGCCGTTGCCCAGAACATTCCGTTGGGGCCGGATGATTGGGTGTTTCGCTGCAATCTGGTCACCTGTGCTGACGGTTTGATGGCCGACCACAGTGCCGGGCATATTTCCACCAAAGAGGCCCGCGAGATTATCGACGAACTCAAAGCGGTTCTCGAGAGCAAAACGGTTCGGTTCTATCCCGGGGTCAGCTATCGGCATCTGTGTGTGATTAGCGGCATCGACTTTTCCAAGGTGACAACCTCTCCGCCGCACGATATTATCGGCGAAAAGGTCGCTAAACATCTGCCGAGGGGCAAACATTCTGATTTTCTCAATGACCTGATGGCTCGCTCGCAGCAACTTTTTGAAAATCATCCGATTAATCGTGTTCGTCGCGATTTGGGCGAAAACCCTGTCAGTACCATCTGGCTTTGGGGTCAGGGACAAAAGGCCCTGCTGGAGCGGTTCAGCAAAAAATACGGCAAGCACGGCGCAGCTATTACCGCGGTCGACTTGGTGCGCGGGCTGGCTCGGCTAATCGGGTTTGAGCTGATTCCGGTTCAAGGCGCAACCGGCTACGTGGATACCAATTACCCCGGTAAAGGACAGGCGGCGATCGAAGCGCTGGAAAAGTATGATATTGTGTTTGTGCATATCGAAGCGCCTGACGAAGCCGGCCACAGCGGCAACCCCCAGCAAAAGAAAAAGGCCGTAGAGCTGATCGATCAATTCATTGTCGGGCCGGTTTATGAAGCCCTGCAGTACTATGAGCAATACCGCATTCTTGTGATGCCGGATCATCCGACGCCGGTAGAGATTCGCTCGCACGTGGACGAGCCGGTTCCTTTCGCCATGGCCGGCACGGGGGTCAAAGGCTTTTTACACAATCCCTTCTCCGAAAGTCATGCGAATCGCTCCGGTTTTGTCATCAAAAACGGCTCGGATATGATGGAATTTTTCCTGAAAATCTGAATCCGAGGCCGGGGACAAATGTTTTTGATTTTTTCGCTTGTTTGTGCTACAATAAGAGGTGTTCAGTGGGAAAATTCTCACTGCGGCATGGAGAGTCTATGAAAACAAGCGGCGTGGTATTTGCGATAGTCTTGGCGGCGGTGTTCGCGGCCGTTCAGGCCGATACTTTTACGCACCGGTCATCCCGGGCTGTCTATCATGGGTTTGCCACCCAAACGGTCTCAGAGGGCGGCCGAACGCTTGTACACACACTTGAGCAGGGTCCCATCGCGCTGAATCTGGCCGAATTTGATGTGGTGTATGACCCCAAGGGCCGCCAACAAAGTGTGGCGGTGATCCCGATAAAGGAGGCGATCGAGTTTGAGATTCAGACCAGCGCCTTTGAGCAGGCGATCATCAATGAATCGAATAAAGGGCATCTTTATATCCTGATTGAAATTGATAGCCCCGGCGGACGGATTGATCTGGCTCAGCGGATGTGCGCGGCCATCATCAACACTCGCAATTGTCCGACAGTGGCGTTTATCAGCGGCCAGTCGGTCGGCGGGGCGTATTCGGCAGCGGCGGCGGTGGCGCTGGCCTGTAATGCGATTTATATGGTTCCCACCTCCAGTATCGGCGCTGCAACAGCGGTTCTCAATGTCGAAGGGTACGCCTTAGACCTCAAGGAGGCGCTGGGCGAGACGGTCGGCGAGAAGATTAGCTCGGTTTGGCGCAATTATTTGGCGGCGTTGGCGCAGCAAAACAATCGTCCTTCCCTTTTGGCCAAAGCCATGGAAGACCGCTCAATCGAGGTGCTGGAGGTGCGGCGGCAAGACCGGACGTTTTTTCTTGAATCGCACGAAATGCTCACCGGCGATCAGGTTGTTCGAATTCGATGCAAAAAGGACGAATTGCTGACTCTGCCGGCCGCAGATGCCGCAGCCTGCGGGATTGCCGACGGCGTGGTGGAGTCGCGTGAAGCTCTTCGCCAGCGGCTCGGCTGCCCCACGGCCGAGGTTGTCGTCAATCCTGCGCTGGAGGAGGCCGCCGCTGAACTGGACAAAGTGATCAAACGGTTTGATAGTCTGAACCAGGCGCTGGATTCAAAGTATAAAGAAATGAGTGCAAAGATCGCAAGTTCGACCTTGAATAAGAATCAGGCGGTAAAAGATCTTCAGTTTCTGATTAAAAATGCCGAATACCTGTCGCGTCTGAAGAAGGCCTATCCGGACGTGCCGGTTTCCGAAGAGGTGATGGATGAGTTTATAAGTGCTTTGAAAGCTGATTATCAGGCCATCCGGCGATAAGGTTAAGTCTGAGAAGTCGCCTGTGGTATAAACGGACAGAAAAATGGCAACTATGGGAGATATGGATATGAATATTAAAACAATTGCCATCGCCCTGGTGCTAAGCTGTATTTGCGCAGCACCGGCCGACACCTTTCGCCACAAGGAAACAGGGGAGGTTTTTTACGGTTTTCGCACCAACCGGCGCGCCGGCGGCAAGATTCAGGTGTATCACGCCGAAGAGAAAAAAATGATGACCATCGAGGAGTATCAGTACGACATAACGCTGGACGGCAACGGACGGCGCGACACGGTCATTCGTATTCCGATCCGTCAGGCCGAGGCTCTGATCTCCAAGGTTGTGACCGACAATCTGGCCGAAACCATCGTGAATGCCGCCAATGCAGGGCCACAGTTTGTTGTGATTGATATTGATTCGCCCGGCGGCCGAGGGGAATACATCCGAACTGTCGCCACGACGATCGAGCAGATAACGTATTGTCCCATTGTAGCGTTTATTGCTGGCGGGGAGTATGGCGGCGTCTATTCAGCAGCTGCGCTGATTGCGTTGGCCTGCGACGAAATCTACATCGCGCCGAACGCCTCTATTGGAACGGTCGGCCCTATGACCGGCGCCCTAACGGAGGATCAATTTTCCTCGTTTATCAATCTGTATTGCTCGGATACGCTGGCTGCTTATGCCGGCTATGCGATGACGCTGGTCAAAGACGAGCGGCTGAGGCTGATTGCGCGTGCGTTGGTGGATAAATCGGTCTCTGTCATTGAGGTCAAAGACATCGACAATAAGCTTGCCTATGTGGAACGTCAGAATCGCCAGCCGACCCAAACCATTATTCGCACCCTTGCCGAAGGCGTGGTTGCCTCGTCGTCTGCCGAGCAAGGCGGGCCTAAGCCTGCCGACATTATGGGACGGGTGCTGCTGCTGCCGGCTGAAGAAGCGGTGCGGATCGGTCTGGTGGACAAAATCGCCTCGTCGATTGAAGAGATTGCCCGTGAGCGGGGCGTGCCGGATGCCCGCCTTATTCAGATGGGGGAGATTGAGACAACGATCCGTCGTTTTGAGGCCGCCCGCCGAACCCTTGGGCAGGCCTTGGCCACGATTGAACAGCTTGAGGCGTACGCTGAGAGACTCCAGGACCAGATTGTCCGTGTCGAAGAGCAGATTCGCACCGGCACGGTAACCCGCGAGGTCAGCCGCGTTCAGCCGCTTACGCGTCGGCGTCGGATTGATTTTCCACGGCGCTATGACGAATTTTACGGCATTGATTTCGGCGACACCACCATCGGCCGCAATATCACCACCCGCACCACACGCCCGCAGCGAGCACGTCGGGGGACAGCCAAGACGGAACGGATTATTGCCGATCAGCCTGCGGCCAGTCCCGATGTGCTGCGCAACGAGTTGGCGACGGTTCTGCGGAATCTAATTGCCGAGTACCGCCGGACCATTACGTTGGCCCGTCGATGGCCGGGCGCCTTGCCGGCGGATTTGCCGGTCCAAACCCTTGAGAGTAATATGGCCTCCGCCGCGGCGCTGCTGGATCAGTTGATGCGTTTTCCGGTTTTGCCCACCCAGCAGCCTGCTGCTGAACCTCCGCGGCGATGACTGCGCCGGCGGCTGCCGTTAAGCCAGACTGGCAATGTTGACATTTCGCGCGGCGGCGGTTTCGTCCAGACGACCGATCGGCGTCGTAATGGGTGCTTTTTTCAATCGTTCAGGGTCGGTCTCGGCCAGGCGAGCCAGTTCGATCATGGTGTCGATAAAGGCGTCAAGGGTCTCTTTGCTTTCGCACTCGGTCGGCTCGATCATTAACGCCTCTTTGACGATCAGCGGAAAATACATGGTCGGCGGATGAAAGCCCGCATCGATGAGTCCCTTGGCCAGATCCAGGGCATGCACGCCGTGTTTGGCCTGGCGCGAGGCACTGAGGACACATTCATGCTTGCAGGTCTGCGGATACGGCACCTCATAATACGGCCGCAATTTTTCTTTGATGTAGTTGGCGTTGAGTACGGCGTTTTCCGCCACGCGCGGCAATCCCTTGCGTCCGAGCATCAAAATATACACATAGGCCCGCAGAACGACCGCGAAGTTACCATAAAACGGTGCGATGTAACCGATTGTTTTGGGGCGATCGTAGTCCAGCGCGAAGGTTCCGTCCTGGCGTTTGATAACGGTTGAGACGGGCAGATAGTCGGTCAGTTTTTCGACTACGCCGACCGGCCCGGCACCGGGGCCGCCGCCGCCGTGGGGCGTGGCAAAGGTCTTATGCAAGTTCAAATGCACGATGTCAAAGCCCAAATCGCCCGGCCGGACTTTGCCGACAATGGCGTTCAGATTCGCCCCGTCGTAGTAGGCCAGACCGTCAACGCTGTGAATTAAATTGCAGATTTCCTTGACGTGCGGGTTGAACAGCCCCAGCGTGTTGGGACTGGTCAGCATCAGCCCGGCCACGTCGTCGCTGAGCATCTCTTTCAGTGCGGTCATCGACATCACGCCGGTTTCGTCGCTCGGCACGGTCTTGACAGTATAGCCGGCAATCGCGGCACTGGCCGGATTGGTCCCGTGGGCGCTATCGGGTACCAAAACAATGCTTTTTTTGTTGCCGCGGTCGCGATGATAGGCCGCCATCATCATAATGCCCGTCAGTTCCCCGTGGGCCCCGGCCATCGGCTGCATCGTAAAGGCACTCATTCCGCAGATTTCGCGCAGCAGCATGTCCATTTCGTACAGCACCTCCAGCGCTCCTTGTGTAAGCATGCCGCCACCGCTAAGCTGGGGCAGTAGCGGGTGCAGATGCGCAAAGCCCGGATACGCCGCGATTCGCTCGCACACCTTGGGGTTGTACTTCATCGTGCACGAGCCGAGGGGATAAAAGTTGGTATCCACGCCGAAATTCCGACGCGACAGTTCCGTAAAATGCCGCACCACATCCAGTTCGCTCAGCTCCGGCAGGGCGGCGTCCTTTTCCCGCAGCAAATCCTGCCGCAAATGAACACTCGTAGGCACATCACTGGCCGACACCCGCAGACCCCGACGACCCGGCACACTCTTTTCAAATACCAGCTTCATAGTTGATTTCCTGTTCAAATCAATTAACCCCAAATGATGTTCTATCATGCGTATTTAACTTGTCCCTTCGCCTTGCACCCTCTGCCCTTCATCAAGCGAAGATCAGCCATTGTTTATCACAAAATGGCTTCCAGTTCCTCGGCCAGCATGCCGATTTGTTGTTTGGTGCGTTTTTCGGTTACAGCGATCAGGATGGCGTTGTCCATTCCCTTATAGTATCGGCTCAGCGGAAAGCCGGCGGCGTAGCCTTTTTCGATGAGTTTGGCGATTACGTCGGCCGCGTCATGCGGCAGGTCAATCACGAATTCATTAAAGAACCATTTGGCGTGGAAGTGCGGCCTGACGCCGGGAATGGCGGTCAGCCGCTGGTAGGCGTAACTGGCCTTGTCGGCGCAGAGCTGGGCGGTCTGCTTGAGGCCTTCTTTGCCCAGCAGGCTCACATAAATCAGCGCCACCAGCGCACACAGCGCCTCGTTAGAGCAGATATTCGAGGTTGCCTTGTCGCGGCGGATGTGCTGCTCGCGGGTTTGCAGGGTCAAAACAAACCCCCGCCGACCCTGTTTGTCGGTTGTCTGGCCGACGATCCGGCCGGGCAGTTGGCGGACATATTGCTTGCGCGTGGCCATAAATCCCAGATACGGCCCGCCGAACGACATCGGCAGCCCCAGACTCTGCCCTTCGCCGGTCACGATGTCGGCTCCCATCGCGCCGGGGGTCTTGAGGATACCCAAGGCGATCGGATAGCACGAGGCGATCAGCAGGGCGCCTTTGTCGTGGGCCGCCTGCGCGATGTCGCTGAAGTCATCAATACAGCCGAAAAAGTTCGGATTCTGCACCATTACCGCCGCAGTTTTGTCGTCCAGCGCTGCCAAAATCGCCTCGCGATTTGCCAGCCCCTCGACATTGGTCGTTTCTATCAGTTCGATGTTCAAATTGCGCGTATAGGATTGAATCATCACACGGTAGATGGGATTGAGCGAGTCGTCCATGATGATTTTGTTGCGTCGTGTCAAACGCAGCGCCATCATCATCGCCTCATACAGCGCCGTGCCGCCGTCATACATCGAGGCGTTGGCTGCTTCCATATCCGTCAGCCGACAAATCATCGACTGAAATTCATACGTGGCCTGCAATGTGCCTTGAGAAATCTCCGGCTGGTAGGGCGTATAAGCCGTATAAAATTCCGAACGGCCGGCCAGATCATACACTGCCGACGGGATGAAATGGTCATAAAACCCGCCGCCCAGAAAACAGGTCAGATGAATATAATTCTTGGCCGCCAGTTCCGCCAGTCGCGTACGGACCTGCTGTTCGCTGAGACCATCGGGCAGATTGAGCGTACCGCAAAGCAGTTCTTTTGGGATGTCAGCAAATAAATCCTCGGCCGTTAAGCCTATTGCGTTGAGCATTTCGGCCCGCTGCTGATCGGTGTTGGTAATATATGGCATAAAACCCTCACGGAATCAAAATTCTGTCTTTATTTTTTAGTGTTTTTTGTGCTGAATCAATCAAGGATGGCCTGGCTGTTGGCGTTTTTCCGCGGCAGGACAATATCCCCCGGCGGGGTGCCGACGGGCGGGCGTGTGAACGTCTGGCCGAAGGGGGTAAAGCCTTCGACAAATCCGCCGTGGCTCAGGAAAAATTGTCCGTCCTGAACACCCATAAAGCGATCCAGTCGGTCGCTGCGTCCTGTGGCGTCATGGCTGAACGAGGCCTGCGTCAACTCAATCCACCGACCGTCCGCGGTCAGAATCCACTGGTTGCCATAGAGGGCCTTGCGAACAAAGTGCCCGTTGCTGCCCCAAAAATTTTCGCTGAAACTGTGCGGGCGTCTCAGATAGCCGCCTTCGCGGGGGGCCTTCCAGGACGAAATCAGCATCCATCGCCGTGAATCGGGATGGAAATAATATCCCGAAAAGATCGTAAACGTCTCATCTGTCGGCGTGGCGGTAACTACAAACCGCTGCTTTTGGCCGGTTTTCCACATATATTTTAGATGGCTGTGGCCGCCGGTGCCTTCGTTGCCAAAGTCGCCCGAATACACGCCGTCGCCTTTGTCCATCAGTACCACACGGTTTTCCTGGGACACTTTGCTCCGATCGGTCGGTTCGCCGCCGCTGTCCCAGACGCTGAAAATGATCCTCCGCTCGGCCGGGCTGTTGACCTGCATACCGAAGTAGCCGCGATGCCAGCCGCAGGCCATATAGAATGTTGCGGTCGGATCCTCCACGGCGGTGACTTCGCCATAAAACGCTGCGATTTCGGTATCGGCCGGCACCGCATAGTTCAAATGCACCGACGCGGCGTTGCGGCGCGGTTTAAGGTTGAAATGGGCATCCTGCAGGGCCGGTCCTTCCAGCAGCAGTGCGTCCAAATCGCCGAATGGCCTGCCGGGCGGGTTGAGCGATTCAAGCATAAACCGCGTGTAGCCCGTTTGGCGGATGGCAAACACACCGAAATCGGCCGCAGCCGGTATTTCATTGCCTTTGCCGGTCACGCGGACTGAGCGACTTTGGTCCTGAAGGGTCATTTTCAGCTCTGAGACCGCCCCTTCCGGCAGCCGCAGCTCAAGGCGAACCGACAATTGACCGGTGTGTCGAAACAGGCCGTACCAATTGACGCTGAGGTGGGGGTCGGTCCAGTGGGTAACGCCGCGGCGGGGGGATATCTGCGCCCCGTCAGGGTCGGGCAGCGTATAGGCCGTAAACGCCGGCACGCGCAAGGTCAGCGGCGGCTCGGTCTGTTCAGCCTCAACGGCAAATGCCCTTTGGCCGACCAGGCCCATTCCCGCGGCCAGCACAAAAAGCAGTGCGGTGCTCCACCCACGCAATCTTCTCATTTGGTACTCTCCTGTCTCATTCAAACACACATTCGCTCTGTTGCCGACCGCAACAAACAGTCAGCGGGGTTTACTTTTCACTAACAACAATTGTCTCGCTGAGGTATCGGGCCACTACCTCATGGCCGTCGGGCGTCCAGTGCTGATCAAAGGTATAGTAGGTCTGCACGCCTTTGCGGGTTTCCTCACGAAGCGGCTCGGTCAGATTGATAAAGGCAATCCCGTTTTCCCGGCAATACTCTTGAAACACACGCCGGCGTACCTGTGTTCCTTCATAGAGTCTGGCGGCCAGAACCTCCGGCTCCGGCAAATCCTTGACCCGTGTATTCAGAAACGCGTACAGCTGCTTAGGATCCACCCGCTCACAGATATCCTCGATCAGCACGTGCGGTTTGTCGGGCGCATAAATAAAAATCAGCGTCATGTTGTTCTCATCGCAAATCTGCCGCGTCTGGTCAAGCAATTGCAGGGATTCCGTACATGCCAGACTTTGGCGAAACCCCTCTTCGGTGACATAATGCTGTTCAAGCCGCTTGACGTCAAAGGCGTATCCGTGACCGCTGCCGGCAGGGACTTCAAATGGAAGCCACGCCACCGGATACATCCGATGCGACGGATCATGGATGGCTGGGTCATTATAAAAGCGTTTTTTGCCAATAGGTCCCAACAGCCGTATAAGCGAATTTTTCAGCACCTCACGCAGCGGCGAGACCTTGAAGATTTTGTCCCACAGGGGCAGTTGTTCCTGTCCATCTACCCGCCGGCGCCGAAAGTTGGAATTTCGCAAGTCATTGCCTTCATACAGCAGATACAAAACCACTTTCGGCTGCAACGGGACGCCGAAGCGTTTGAGTGTCTCGAGGTAAGTTACCGGATTGCCGCCGGACATGCCAAGGTTATACACCCGTACGCGGCGCTGCTCGGCCAGTCGAGTCACCCAGACCTGATCGTCCGAGACCTTCGACCCTTCGGCAAATGAATCGCCCAGCACGAGCCAATCGTACTGCTCATGCCGGACGGGATTGCGAAAGCCCTGGTCATCCACCGTCAAGACAAACGGCACCGGCGGATACCCCTCGATCGGATTGGGATAACTGAACGGAAACTCCGGCCGATCGTAAAACACCCCCTTATAGACACTGTTCGGTACGCGGTGATAGGATTGTTGCTCATTGTTGTCGGCAACATAGTGCTGTCGCTGACTGATCCGCAGCGCCACATCAGCGATAACAATACCCAGAATAATGGATACCGTCAGGGAGATTTGTTTGAAGGTGGCAAGCCGTTTGGCTGCGGGGTCAGCGGTCTTTTTTTTCTTCGTCCATTGGCCGATCAGCACCCATAGCAAAATCGGCGTTGCGATCAGCAGGGCGATGGTCTTTTCGAGGGTGTATCGCCCCAGCAAAATCGGCCGCTGCTGTGCGACGTTATAAGCCAGGTCGCTTTCCAGTCCCCACATCAGTGCCAATACGGCCAGAATGACAACCGTAACCGTGACCCGAATAATCTTGTCTTTGTTCATAGAAGTCGGTGATCTTAAAACAGCGGATAGATAAACGGCGCGATCGCGGTACTGCTCAGTACTACCAGCAGCCCCATCAGCAACAGAATGATGATAATCGGCAGCAGCCACCATTTTTTATTATGCTTGAGAAATTCGATGAACTCTCCAGCAAGGGTGGTGCGTTTTTGCTGCGCCAGTTGTTCAAAATCGGCAGGCGTTTTTTCGGTCATACGTTATATCCTGTAAAAGTTCGGTCTAAAATTGATGAAAATAATCCTTAGGCGTGCGTTTGTGTCGATACGGCAGCCAGTAAGTGTCGGCCTCGGGGTCATAGGTCCGATGCAGCGGGTCGCGTTTGAGCAGCCTAAAGAACAGCCCGACTGCGCTGATGATCCCATAATAAAACAACCCCATCAGAATATGACTGATCAGCCAGCCGATGGGAAAGGACACCACCATCAATCCGATGTAAATCGGCCGTACCCATTGAACCGAAATCCGGCTGAGCAGATAAACCGCCACGCCGATGAGGCATATCACGACAAACGCTTTGACCGGCAACCCTGCCAGCCCCATCAACAGCATTCCGACGATGTTGCACATACAAAGGGCAATATCGCCGAAGTCGCGCAGTTGTTTTTCACTCGGTTTTAGGTTTAATGAAACCAGCGCCATACACGCTCCCTAATCCAGTTCAAATTGTGCCATATAGGACTGGGCCTCCTGCCGACTGATCGACGGCTGGCGATCCTTATACAGCACAAAATTTTCCAGTACCAGCACATCCATATGCGTCGCCAAAAAACACCGGTACGCATCTTGCGGGGTGCAGACAATCGGCTCGCCGCGGATATTAAAACTTGTATTGATCACCAGCGGGCAATCGGTTTTTTGCTGAAAACGCTCCAGCAGGCGATAATACCGGCCGTGCCGGTCGGCATCGACCGTCTGAACCCGTGCTGAGTAGTCCACGTGCGTAACGCCCGGGATCCGACTGCGTTTGACTTTGAGCAGGTCGATACCGCTCAGACCGTCTTCCTGGCCATTGCAGGCAATCCGCTGGCGCTCATGCACCGGCGCAACCAGCAGCATATACGGACTTTCCTTGTTGGGGTCCAGCTCAAAGTATTCGGCGGCTTTCTCGCGAAGGATGCTCGGGGCAAACGGCCGGAACGATTCTCGAAACTTGATCTTCAGATTCATCCGGGACTGCATCTGCTCATCGCGGGGGTCGCCGATAATACTGCGCGCCCCCAGTGCCCGCGGGCCGAACTCCATGCGTCCCTGAAACCATCCGATGACCTTGCTGGCCTCAATGTCAGCTGCCAGCGTCTCGAGCAGGGCGTTTTCCTCTTCAAAATACGTATAGACCGCCCCGGCCGAGTCGAGAAACCGACGAATCTCATCGGCCGTAAAACGCGGCCCCAGCAGCGAGCCGGCCTGCAGGTCGCGGCGATTGTCCACCGTTCGCTCATGGCCGAGCAATTGATAATGCACAAACAATGCTGCCCCCAGCGCACCGCCTGCGTCGCCGGCGGCCGGCTGAATCCAGATGTTCTCGAACGGCCCTTCGCGCAAAATACGCCCGTTGCCCACGCAATTAAGCGCCACACCCCCGGCCAGCACAAGATTTTTCATTCCCGTTTGCTGATGCGCAAAACGCACTATTCGCAGCATGATCTCTTCAGTTACGCTTTGAATCGATGCGGCGATGTCCATCTCGCGTTGTGTAATCGGCGATTCAGGCTTACGCCGCGGGCCGTCGAACAGAGCGGCGAATTTTTCGCCCACCATAACGTCGGTATAACAATAGGTAAAATAGTCCATATTCAGACGAAACGATCCATCCGCTTTCAAATCCAGCAGATACTCAAGGATTTTGTCACGATAGATCGGTTTGCCATAGGGGGCCAGTCCCATCAGTTTGTATTCGCCGGAGTTGACCTTAAACCCCGTAAAATACGTAAACGCCGAGTACAGCAGCCCCAGCGAATGCGGAAACCGCAGTTCGTATTTCAATTCGATGCGGTTGCCTCGGCCGATGCCGATGCTGGCGGTTGTCCATTCGCCCACGCCGTCGAGTGTCACAATGGCCGCTTGGTCATAGGGGCTGGGGAAAAACGCACTGGCCGCGTGTGATTCGTGGTGTTCGGTAAAGATATATTTGCCCTTGAACGGCGTCCCCAGCGCCTTGTCAATTTCACGCGGGATATGCAGTTTTTCGTTGAGCCACTGCGGAATGCCCATCAAAAACTGCCGAAATCCGCGCGGCGCACAGGCGATCCACGTCTCCAGCAGCCGGTCGAACTTTTGCAGCGGCTTTTCATAGAACACCACATAATCCAGCTGCTCCGGACTCAGATTGGCCTCTTGCAGGCAATATGCGATGGCGTTAACGGGCATTCGGTAGTCGTGTTTTTTTCGCGTGAACCGCTCTTCCTGGGCCGCGGCAACAATGTGACCCTCCTGCACCAAGGCGGCGGCGCTGTCGTGATACAACCCCGAAATCCCCAAGATAGTGACCGATTTGCTCATGCTTATGCTTCAGTCTCCAAAAATTTGCGATAGGCCTCAGCGTCCATCAGACCGTCCAACTCTGCGATGTCGGACGGATCAATCTTAATCAGCCAGCCGGCACCATAGGGGTCTTGCTTCAGGCTGTCGGGATTGTCGCACGCCGCGGCGTTGGCCTGGACGACCGTGCCGCTGACGGGCGCGTACATGTCCGAGGCCGACTTGACCGACTCGACAACGCCGAACATGTCGCCCTGCTTGAGCGTTCGCCCCACCTCGGGCAGTTCCAAATACACGATGTCGCCAAGCTGCTCGATGGCGTACGCCGTCAAGCCGACCGCAATAAGATTGCCGTCTTTTTTGGCCCATTCATGCGTCTTGAGGTATCTGGCATCCGGATCAATCATCATCTGTGTTAGTCCTTAAAAAATTAACGTTCTATCTTCCCCCGACGGTTCAGCGGCCAGCGTCCCGTTAGCCGCGTCCGGCTTTCTGCTTTTTGCCTTCTGTTCTCTGCGCCCTGTTATTCCACCACGGGCAGGGCAATATCCCCGCTTCGATTGTCGAGATTGCGACGGACCAGCCGCATTTTCAATCGTCGCTGCCGAACGTCAGCCTCAAGTGGACCTTATACAGTTGAAGATTCAACCATGTACGTTAGCAGAGGACTAGGTAATAGTATAATTCCCATAAGAATCTTCAACA
>JAAYQH010000002.1 GCA_012519365.1 Planctomycetota bacterium
ATGATCTTCTCGCTCATCACCAACCCCGCCGCCTTCTGCCCACCGGTGCAGAATAAGTTCACCCGCACCGCGGAACGGCCCCCTTGAGCCGGAAGAATTCAAAATCCAGAATTCTTTTGCACCACTGCAGCGCAGCGGGCGCACAAATCGGGATACTCTGGGTTTTGCCCGACCGACGGCCAGAAGTTCCAGCAGCGGGCACATTTGGCATAGGGGCTCTTTTGGGCCTCGACCGTGAAAGAATCGCCTTTTTCGACCTGCACCTCGCTGACAATACACAACGCGGCGAATGTCTCAATACCGATGCGTTCGACCGCGGCGATCGTCGCCTCATCGGGCGTAACGATACGCACCGCCGCTTCCTGATTGGAGCGGATGGTTTGCTCTTTGCGCAAGCCTTCGAGCACCTTGAGCACTTCATCCCGCAGCGCCATGACCTGCTGCCACATCGCCGCGTCGACAGCCGGATCAATCGCGGTATCCGCTTCGGGCAGTGTCGCCAGATGCACAGACTCGGCCGGTTCGCTTTTATACGGCACCGCCGCCCAGGCCTCCTCGGCAGTATGCACCAGCACCGGCGCCAGCAGACGAATCAACGCGTCCAGGATGCGATACATGGCCGTCTGGCCGCTGCGTCGAGCGGGACTGTCGGCGGCCTCACAGTACATCCGATCCTTGAGCACATCCATATAGATGCTGCTCATCTCCACCGTACAGAAGTTATACAGCAGACTAAAGACCCGATGAAACAAGAAGTTCTCATATGCCTGGCGGACTCGGCCAATCAACTCCTCAAGCCGATCCATCGCCCAGCGATCGATGATGTGCATCTGCGCATACGGCACCGCCATCTCGGCCGGGACAAAGTCGTTGATATTGCTCAGCAGATATCGCAGCGTGTTGCGGATCTTGCGATAGGCATCCTGCAGCCGTCCAATCAATTCATCACTGCACCGCATGTCTTCCTGATAATTCACCGACGCAACCCACAGACGCAGTATATCGGCGCCGTATTTGTTAATCTCCTCCAGTGCGCTGACATAGTTGCCGGCAGACTTGGATTGCTTCATCCCCTTCTCATCGACAGTAAAGCCGTGGGTCAGCACGGTTTTGAACGGGGCTATGCCGCGCGCCCCCAGCGCCGGCAGCAGGGATAACTGAAACCACCCGCGATGTTGATCGGAACCTTCCAGATACAAATCCACCGGGATCGGCATGCCGGCCATCTCAATGACACTGTGCCAGCTGCATCCGGACTCGAACCAAACATCAAAGATATTTTCCTCTTTCTGCAAATCCTCCCAGCTAAACCCGTCCGGCAGCACAAAATCCTGCCCAAGAATCTCTTGCGGCGAATCGGCAAACCAACTGTCCGATCCTTTTTTTCCGATATGCCGAGCCACGGCCAATACCGATTCTTTGGTCAACAGCGCCCGGCCCTGACTGTTGACAAACACCGGAATCGGCAGGCCCCACGATCGCTGTCGGCTGATGCACCAGTCCGGACGCGATTCCAGCATGCCCTGAATTCGCTTTTGGCCCCAGGCCGGAATCCACTGCACCTGTTTAATCTGCTCCAGCGCCATATTGCGCAGACTCTTGCCAAAGCGTTCCACGGGACGACCCACACTGATAAACCACTGCTCGGTCGCGCGGAAGATCACCGGCATCTTGCTCCGCCAACAATGCGGGTAACTGTGCACGATTTTCTCCTCATGGACCAACAGGCCGATGCGGTTTAAGTGGGCGATGACTTCCGGATCCACCTGCAGCACACTTTTACCGACCAGCCAGGACGGCACACTGTCATCATAGGTCCCGTCGTCTTTGACGGGGGAATAAATCGCCAGGTCGTATTGGATTCCCGCTTGGTAGTCCTCCACGCCGTGGCCAGGGGCGATATGCACAATGCCCGTGCCGTCCTCCGTGGTGACGTACTGGGCATTGATGGCAAACCAGGCGTCTTTATCGGTCGGATTCGATTCCACAAACGGATGTTTATACCGCAGCCTTTCAAGCCGCGAACCGGGCAGCGGGCTGCTGACGGTGTATTGACCGTCTTGCAAGCCGGCGGCCTTGAGAACCGCCTCGAGCCGTTCTTTGGCGACGATGGCGGTG
>JAAYQH010000289.1 GCA_012519365.1 Planctomycetota bacterium
AGGGGATCGACCATCCGCCCAAATCGACTGGTCACCTCGTACTTGCGGGCGATATACCCATCGACAATATCCGTCAAGCCGGCCACCACAAACAACACAAACGCCCCCATTAAATAAGCCGCCGGTTTGGCCTGTTCCAATCGAGGCGCATACAGAATCATCCCCAAAAAGATCAGCGTCAAAATCAGTCTGCCGACCGTCAGGGCATTAGGAATATGCCGAACGATGCCTTTATCTTGCTTGTCCATTGCCTTCATAGCCTATTATCTCCGTTTTATCTCCGTTTATCTCTGTATTGAGAGCGACACTCGTATCTGCCGCGCAGTACGATTCGAGCCGACGCGTCAAAGGGTATCTTCTTTTTTCACCACAAAATCATAGCCGTCGCGTCCGAGAACACGCGATTGAATAAACGTCCCCGGCCGGTCATCGCTGCCCTCAATCCAGCAAACGCTGTCAATGTGCGGCGCCTGGCCGTAGTATCGCCCCACCACACCGTCGGGGCCGTTCTCATCGACCAGCACCGTCCATATCCGGCCGATCTGATCATCCATTTTTGCAAATACAATCTCCTGCTGCGTTCGCATCAACCGGTCAACACGCTCATGTTTGATCGTCTCGGGCACCTGATCGGGCAACTCGGCCGCCGGTGTACCTGCTTCTGCAAAAAACGGAAAACACCCCAGCGCATCAAATTTTGCCCACCGGACAAACTCCAACAGTTCCTCAAACTCCGCCTCCGTCTCGCCCGGATAGCCGACTATCAATGTCGTTCGCAAAACAATATCCGGCATCTGCCTTCGCAGCTCTTCAATGAGCCTGCGGTTGTTTTCTTTCGTGTCGGCCCGACGCATCGACTTGAGGATGCGGTTATTGACGTGCTGCATGGGGATATCAGCATAATGAACGACCTTGCGGCTGTGGCCCATCGCCTCAATCAGCGGCTGATCCACCCCGGCTGGATAAAGGTACATCAGCCGTATCCACTGCAGCGATTCCAGGTGTTCCAGTTCTGAAATCAGGCGAACCAGACCGTTTTTGATTTTTAGATCTCGGCCGTAATAATTGCTGTCCTGAGCGATCAGGCTCAACTCCACCGCACCGTTTTCGACCAATTCCCGGGCCTCATCGACCACCATTGGCAGTGGCTTGCTGCGAAATCGCCCGCGAATGGCAGGAATTGTACAAAACGCGCATTTTCGGTCGCACCCTTCGCTGATCCGCAGATACGCCCAATGCCCCGGCGTAATCAGCAGCCGCCCCCGATCGTCGTGAATGGCCGCTCCTGCCGACCCGTCCGAGAACCCGACGTGAAAAGAAGACCTCCCCGCCACGGGCGTTTGCCCGCCTTGTTCCAGACACTCGGCCACAATCCGCTCGATCTCATCCCGTTGTTCAAGGCCAACAATGGCGTCAATGCCTTTCACCTCCTCTCGGAGCGCCTCTCCCATCCGTTCGGAAAGACAGCCAGCCACGACCACTTTCTTTACCTTGCCCCTCTTTTTCTGCCGAACAGCCTGTCGGATCGCCTCAATCGCCTCCTCTTTGGCCGGAGCGATAAACCCGCAGGTATTAATCACCACCACATCAGCCCGGTCCGGATCGCCGCTGATCACAAAGCCCGCCTGCCCCAGCCGTGCCAGCATGACCTCGCTGTCAACGATGTTTTTGGGACATCCAAGAGCAACAAATCCAACCGTTACCGCTGAGTTTTGCTTGTCTTTTTTTGCCATTTAGCGTATCTTTCCACGTCTTGATTTACGAATTGGCGAAATCTTAACAAAAACTATCTATCAATACCAGTCTGTTCCCAATAATGCAAAAAAACAAGCAAGAACACAAAAAATGAAATAAACACGGCCGAAAGAACGTTTGCCTGTGCATACAACGGGTTATTAAATGGAGGCGATGGCCTCTGACAAATTTGGGAAAAGAGGCGTTTTCACTACAGAAAAAACGCTTGGGGTGTCGATAAACCTCATTAAGTGTGTCAGTAACCCGGCCTTTTGAATGGTGTTGGATGCGTTTACTCCTGAATACAAATCTTGCAATTTTTTTTCGCATAAACGACAGCGCTGTATGGCTTTTAATAGTATGGCTGCCTGTTGTCTTGGCCGGCTGCGCTCAGGTAAGCGAGACGCAGGAGTTTTTCGAGAAAAAACCTACCGAAATCGAATCCAAGATGATACTGCGCGACATTTCGCGGGTTCATGAAAATCCAAATCTCTATAATCCGTTGCCTGAAACGTATCGCACCCCGCCGCAGCGATTGGCAATGGAAGACGGCGTGCGGATGTTTTACTTTACCCGGAATCACCCGGCCCAGCAGATCGCCAACGACCTCAAACGTCTTGGCTACAAGGTCAGCCAGAACCCCAGCACCAACCAGGTCATCATTCAGGCCGCCGATAATGCCGAATGCGACGTCATTGAAGAATACCTGTTGCGCACGGATGTGCCGCCGATTCAGGTGCATATTGACTGTATTATCCTCGAACGCTTTGCCGACGTAACCAAAGACTGGGAAACATCGATTTTGATTGAAAATCTTTTCGGCGAGCAGATTACACTCGGCGAATCCCGCGGAACATTTGACAGTGAAGGACGCTTGACAGGACTGGAACCGGCCTTTCCGGGGGCTTCGCTGCGAGAAAGTAAACGCGGCGAATTTGGGATGGATTTTGGCTTTTGGAAAAACGAAGGAGTTTCCGGCCACCAGGTCAGGGCGATCGTCGATGTGCTTGAATCCCGCGGCTACTTAAAAATTCTGCTCAACCCCACGCTGGAAACCGTGACCGGCAAAGCCGCAACAGTTCAAATTCGCGACCGCCGCCCCGTCCCTATCCGCGTAACGGAAAAAGACAAGGAGCCTTATACGCTCACCCAATATGAATGGGTCTCCGATACCCTGACCGTTACGCCGTATGCGTATGCCGACGGCTCCATCGGGTTGAAGACCTCCATTAACATCGGCTCGGCCTCCAAACCGGAAGGCGTCATTCAAACCTCCATTATCACACAACGTTCTATCGATGTCGCCGAAAACCGCGTTCGCCCGGGCAGCAGTCTGATCATCGGGGGAATGCGCAGAAGTGAAAATCGCTCGGTCATTCGAGGAACGCCGTTCTTCAAGGATTTGCCGCTGATCGGACCTTTGTTTTCGAGCAAAGACTACGAAGAACATTCCACC
>JAAYQH010000290.1 GCA_012519365.1 Planctomycetota bacterium
CGGCCGCGTCGCAGCTTCCGGACGAACCCTTCGCTTGTCTTACGGCCAGTCAACTTGCCGCCACTATAGCAGCCGAACAGGTCCCTAACAAGAAAATTTCGATTGAAAACATATTGGCAACGTGTCGGCAGGATGTAAATAACTCATGTAAAATGGCTTAGATCAACAAAATAAGATTTCATCTTGGGCAGATAATGCTACAATCGATCTTGCTCCTTCTGCCGCCTGTGGAGATTGCCCTGGGTAGTCTCACTGACTGCTTTATCTCCTTCCTTGCTCCACAGGCGGTTTTTTTTTAATGCTTTTGTCGGCAGTATGCCGAAATGATAATAACGTTCGGGTGGAACCGACCTCTGTCTGTCATGTCAAACCTAAGCCCTCTTTAATAATGAACTTATGGTTTTTTGCCAAGGGGATGGGTTATGTCAACTTCTCAAGGTGTCCTGTTTACCGAACCGAATTATTCAGAAACCGGCGTCTGGTGCGAACTATCTCCCGGCATCGACCCGGCCGAATGGGCACATCTGTGCCGGCATATCGGTACACTCAGCCCGAAACAGTTCCGCAAGGTGCAGAAAAAGGCGTATGGCAGTCCGGATTCTATGTTGAACCGGCTGCGGGGGATGTTCTGCTTTGATCAACGAGAGATAGCCAGCCTGCCGGTGGTGTGTTGGGGGCGGATGGATAAAGAGACTTGATTGAGTGTTGCAGAGCGGATAAAAGAACGGTATTATCGTGGAAAAATAAGGGTTCTTGAGAACTTGCGGGAGACAGGATGGCCAAAATACCGACGATTATTGACAACAGGAATGGCAATACGGTTTTAAATGCGCTGAATCAGCTTTTGTTGAATCTTAAAAAACTGGACATCGCAACGGGCTTTTTCGAAGTTGGCTCATTTTTGCAGATTGAACCCAACTGGCACACCCCTGACCAAATTCGCATTCTGATGGGCAATGAAACGTCTAAGACCACCAAAAAAGTCATTATCGAAAGCGCCCTGGCCCATTCCAACAACAGCATCGAGCAGCAAAAAGAGCGGGATGACGCCTTGACAGGGTTAGAGGCATTAAAAGACGCCATCGCCGGAAAAAAAGTCCAGTTGAAAGCGTTTACCGCAGCCAAGTTCCATGCTAAATCTTACCTCATGGAATCCAGAGACCCCAGTCCGGTGGACTTTGCGATTGTGGGCAGTTCCAACTTTACACGCCCTGGCCTAACGGAAAATGTCGAACTGAACTTGTTCAGCACCGATCAAAATCACATCGAAGCGCTGCGACAATGGTTTGAAGAGCTTTGGAAAGAGTCCGAAGACATCAGTCTCGAATTGCTCAGAATCATTGAGCCGCATTTGAAAGAGTATGATCCCTTCACGGCCTATTGTCGGGCTTTGTATGAGTATTTTGCCGGGAAAGAAAAGACACAGGACGCATGGGAACTCCAGGAATCAGCCATCTATCCGATGCTCTCTCAATATCAGCGGGACGGTTACCATCAGGCATTGCAGATTGCAGAGGAATGGGACGGGGCGCTGGTCTGCGATGGTGTTGGCTTAGGCAAAACCTTCATCGGTCTGATGATTCTCGAACGTTGCATCCACGAAGGTAAGCAGGTTTTGATGGTGGTGCCAAAATCAGCGGAAGAAAGTGTATGGAGAGCAAATATCGAGCGTTATCTAACACCGCACTATCCGCGACAGGTCAGGCACTATGTCGAAATTCGCCGACATACCGACTTTGGCCGTCCCAATGGAATTACCCATGCCGACCTTGATTTTTATCGCAAAGAGATAGACGTCATTATTATGGACGAGGCGCATCATTTTCGCAACCCTCGTTCCAATCGCGGCGAACTCTTCATGGATATTTCCAAGGGCAAAAAACTGTACATGCTCACGGCCACGCCGATCAACAATTCGATTGACGATTTGTATCATCTGGTCAACTACTTTGCTCAAAACAATCAAGAACATTTCCTCCGTGCCGGCATCAATCATTTTCGCAAGCATTTTCTCGAAATCAACAAACGCCTGGAAAACGAAAAACCCGACATCGAAACCACCGAAGCCGTCGAAGAAGAAGACCTCATCCGCACCGATACCTTGCTCAACAAGGTTGTCATCCAGCGAAGCCGCAAGTATGTCCAGGAATCCGAGACCGGCAACGGCGACGATGCGCCATTATTTCCTGCACGACAGCCGCCCAAAGTTGTCAATTATTCTTTGAAAACTGTGTACGAAAACATCTACTCTGACCTCAAAGAGGCGTTTGACAAAGACAATCCCTTTTTGAATCTGGCCATCTACAACAAATCGAACTATAAAAAACAAAAAGATCAGGAGGAACAGCATTACCAGCAGTTATTGGTGGGGCTGATCCGAACGTTGCTGTTGAAGCGGCTGGAAAGCTCCTACAAGGCATTTGAGGCCAGTGTTGAAGACCTGCTGGCTAAAATGGCCGATTTCCTGCGCCGCCATGACCCGGCCAAATACGCCGCCTGGACACAGACCAACACCCGCTGGTGGAAGCTGGTTCAGGCCCATATCGCCGAGCGCCTCGAAAAAGACGAACCGGACACCGAGAACGAAGAAGACGAAGGATTGCTGGACATTAAAGAAGAGATGCTCAGCGACAAGGAATACGACCTGGACAGACTCTGCGAGGATATTCTTGAGGATATGGAGCAGTTGACCAGTATGCTCAGTAAGATTTACCGCCGCTTTTACCACAAGGACAAGGAAGGCCGCGTCGAAGACCCCGAAAAGGACATTAAACTCCAGAAACTTATTGATACCCTGACCAACGAACCCTTACTGCATAATCAGAAAGTTCTGATCTTCAGCGAATTCCGCAATACCGCCCGCTATCTGGCCGATCAGCTTCGCAAGGCCGGATATGAAAACGTCGAACAGGTGGACAGCGGACGCAATGTCAAAAACCGCGAACTAATCATCAAGCGGTTTTCGCCATATTACAATCAGGCCAGCCAAACCAAAAACCTTCTCGGCCAATCGGAACTGTCCTATTGCCTCGACAACCCGATTAATATTCTCATCTCGACCGATGTGCTGAGCGAAGGGCTGAACCTCCAGGACGCCTGCCTGATTATCAATTACGATCTGCATTGGAACCCGGTACGCCTGATGCAGCGCATCGGTCGTGTGGATCGCCGTCTCAACCCGGAGATTGAAGCGCAACTGAATCGGCCGCCGCAGTTGAAGCACAAAGTGTATTTCTGGAATTTCCTGCCGCCGGATGAACTGGAAGAGCTACTGCACCTCAAACAAAAACTGGACGGCAAGATTATGCGTATCAACAAAACCCTCGGCATCGAAGGAGCCTTAATCAGCCCGGACGACCCGGAGATGGCGATGAAGCTCTTCAACGAACGCTATGAGGGCAAGGAATCCGTCGAGGAACTGATGCGGCTGGAACGAAACCGGTTTGCCCGGCAATATCCCGACTTGTGGCAAACGCTGCCCGACCTGCCGCGACGCCTCTTCAGCGGCAAAGGTGCCGGTGACGGCTTTGGTCCCGTTTACAACCAGCGCGAAGAAGAAGTCAAACGGATTGCCCCGTTCAACCGTTCGGGGGTCTTTGCCTGCTATCGGATGCCGCCGGTCATCGGCAAGGCCGCCGAAACCCTGCTCGATATGAAACACGAAAACTACGACCCCGAAAAACACGGCCTCGGCCAGGTACGCTGGTACTTCTGCGACGCCGAAACCGGACAGATTACCGAAGACATCGAAGAAACCTGGGCGGCGGTCCGCTGCCTGCCGGAAACTGGCCGCGTTGTCAACACCGGCTCCAGCAAGCTCAAAGACGTTCAAAAAACCATCGAAAAGCATATTAAAAACACCTATCTGAAAAAGACACAAGCCCCCATCGGGGCCAAACCGACCCTGTTAGCATGGATGGAGATTAATTGACGATGGCAACACCACAGCAGATTTACGATGCGATTCAATCGGTACATGACCAGCACAGTTTCGTTCACAATCTCCTGACCGGCGCTTTGGGCTGGCCGATCCCCGACGGCATCGACGACATCGGCGACATCAGCTACGAATGGAGCAGCGACGAATTGCGCGCCGACGGCCTCGACGATCACCTCGTCGATGGACGCATCTATCAAATCCCAAAAATGACCGATGACCAGCCGTGGGGCATCTTTCTGCTGGAATTTGAAAACGAGGACGTTTTTCTCAAAAATCGCGGTCTGATCGGCCCCCTGCGCAAAGTCCTTCGCGGCCTTGTCCAAAAGCGGCGCGGACGCGCCGACCTGCCCAGTTGGAATCGCGACAATCTGCTGTTTATCTGCACCGACACATGCTATCGCCACTACCGCTTTGGCCATTTTGATGCCCCGGCGGGCAACGGCAAAAACCCACCGCTGTCCATGTTCGGCTGGAATCACGGCGACTGCGATATCCACACGCTTTGCACCCACAACCTGCCCTATCTCGAATGGGATCCCGACAGACCCGATTACAACAAGTGGCGGCAGGCCTTCGACAAACAGCAGCTGACGGAAAAATTCTTCAGCGAATACAAAGCCGTCTTTGACAACTTCCAAAAAGACCTGTGCAGCCAGACCCAAAATGCCCTTTGGGCGCATGATTATGCCCTGCAATTTTTGAATCGATGTATGTTTTTGTACTTCATTCAGCGAAAAAAATGGCTGGGCGATAACGGCGAGTTTATGAACTATTTCTGGGAAACGTATAAACAATCCAACCAACCCGCCGATACGTTTTTTGAAAACTGGCTCAAGGTGCTGTTTTTTGAAGCGTTCAATGCTAAGTACTCAGTCCGCCGCCCCTATATGCCGGACAGCATCCACAACATCCTGCTGATGGCCCCATATCTGAACGGCGGTCTGTTTCGGGAAAATGAATTGGACGCTCCCGGTTTTGACTTTTCAGTATCGGACGGACGTTTTAGCGAGATTCTCAAACTGCTCGAGCGCTATAACTTTACCGTCAGCGAATCGACGCCGCTGGACATTGAAGTGGCGGTGGATGCCGAAATGCTTGGGATGGTTTATGAAACGCTGGTCAATATCGCCGAAGCCGAGGATCGCCGCGGCGATGCAGGTATTTTTTACACCCCGCGCGTCGAAGTCGATATGATGTGCCGTCTGTCGGTCGTTAATTATCTGAGCAATTGCCTGGGGACGCAGCATCGCGAGCTGTTCTACAAGTGGCTGTGTGCCTTCTCATCGGACAAGGAGCGTATCGCCGAAAAAGGGATTCTTGAAAAAAGACTTCTCGAACCGCTTCGCGCCGCGCTGGAAAGCCTGACCGTCGTCGATCCGGCCTGCGGTTCCGGGGCATTTCTGGTGGGGATGTTGATGGTTCTGGACAATTTGTTTGACCGACTGGACAAGCTGGAGGGCAAATCCCGCTCGATCTATGATCGTCGCAAGGACATCATCGGAC
>JAAYQH010000291.1 GCA_012519365.1 Planctomycetota bacterium
AGCAGCGCGGCATGAGTATCGAGCTGGGTTTTGCCCCGTGCGTGCTGGGCGATCTGGAAATCGGCATCGTCGATGTCCCCGGCCACGAGCATTTTATCAAGACGATGGTGGCCGGGGCTGCGGGCATCGACGGCGTGCTGTTTGTGGTGGCTGCCGATGACGGAATTATGCCCCAAACCCGCGAGCATCTGGAGATTTTAACCCTGCTGGGTGTGCGGCACGGCCTGACGGTGCTGACCAAGATCGATCGCGTCAGCGAACAGCGTCTGGCGGCGGTAACCGAGGAGCTGGGAACATTTCTTGCCGGAACGTTTTTGCAAAACGCTCCGATTTGTCCGATCTCCAGCATCACCGGACGGGGATTTGACGGCTTTTATGCCGCCCTGAAGGAAATGGTCGCCTCCATGACCCCCAAATGCATCGATGGCGTGTTTCGTCTGCCGGTTGAGCGGGCGTTCTCGGTCAAGGGGTTCGGCACCGTTATCAGCGGCATTCCTGCCGTCGGCTCGGCCCGGCTCGGCCAAGAGGTCGTACTGCTGCCCAGCGGACAAACCGGTCGTATCAAGGCAATCCAGGTCTATGGCAAACCCTCCGACTGCGTGCGCAGCGGCCAGTGTGCGGCTCTGAACATCCCCCAAATGGACTATCGCGACATTCAGCGGGGCGAGGTGTTGACGGTGGATGGCTATTTTACGCCGTCGCACTGGTTTTTGTGTGCAGCGCGGATACTGCCGGGCCAGAAGCTGCCGGACAAAAGCGGCTTTGAGATGAAATTCCACACCGGCACTGCCGAGGCGGCGGCCAATATCTATCGTCTCCAGCGGACCGAGCCTGCCGCCGATGAAATATGGCTTCAGGTGCGTACGCATTCGCCGCTGGTAGCCGCACCCGGCGATCGATTTATTCTGCGGTCGCTTTCACCGATGCGAACTGTCGGGGGCGGACGTATTCTTCAGGCGATGCCCTCGCGCTTGCGTTATGCCCACGGGCAGGGCCCGGCCTATGCCGAAGCGCTGGCCAAGGCGCTTCGCGACGAAAAGACATTTGTCGCGTTTGCCGTTGACTTGGCCCCTTCAGGGGCGGCCCGGTTAAAGGATATCGCGACCTTTGCCAAGCAGACCCCCGAGCAAGTGCGATCCGTGCTGTCTCAATTACAACAGACACAGGACATAGTTGCGTTATCGGCTGATTTATATATGTCCCACTCAACCCTGTCGGCGCTGATAGGGCGGATGACCGAGGCACTGACGGAATTTCACGACGCCTGTCCTGAGCTGCCGGGCATGGAGCCGATGGCACTGGCTGAGCGGCTCGGGCTGGACAAAGGCGTCTTTGCTGCTGTGCTGGAGGTCGCCCTAAAACAGGGCGCCGTTGTGCGGCGTGCGGAGCGGTTGGCGCTGCCGGTGCACACCGAAACGTGCGATCCGGCCCTGGCCAAACGGCTCACACAGGTCGAACAGGCGTTTTTGGACAATCTGTTTGCCCCGCCGAGCGTTGATGTACTGGCGGCCCAAACCCGTCTGAGCGCCGCACAACTCAACGCGGCGATTCGCATTCTGATCGAACAGAAAAAACTGGTTCCAGTGGAACGAACGCTGTTTTTTCACGTCCGGGCCGTCGAGCAGGCCAAAGGCCGCATTGCCGAGCATATCCACGGCCCTGGTGCCGGCCGATTGGAGAGCGTGGCGTTCAAATATCTGATCGACACGACCCGCAAATATGCTATTCCTCTGCTGGATTATATGGATAAGATCGGCTTTACCCGACGCCTCGGCAACACGCGCTACCTGAAATAAATTCGCTTGAGACCGTCAGTAAGAAATGATAAGGTTGTAAATGATAAGGTCAAAATGAGGTGTGTATGCGATACGGTGCGATTTCTGCAAAACTGCTGACAGCTGCCGGGATTACTTTAGTAGTGCTGGTCCTTCTTCAACCGGGTTGAGGCAATCCGCTCAGAGTGCTTGGAGCACTCCTGATAATGGCTTGTGTGCCGCTGGCACTGGTGTTGGGTCTGATCGGCGTCTGGCTGGACAGACCCCGCAGGCTGGCGATTATCGCCACGCTCATAGCGCTGCTGTTGGTTGTGCCGATGCTCTTGAGTCTGTGCAGTTGATGGGACTGTCAACGGCTTTCAAAACGCCGGCTGCCGGAACCGACTGCCTCGATGACCCACCACCTGTCCGATTGGACGGCCTCGGCGGGCGTTCCATTCATCAGGACGCACGGACGGTCGCTGTTCTTCGGGATGGGCAGATATACCACCGCAGTCATAGTGGCCGGCAGGGTAATGTCCAACTCAAAACAGTCGGCCCTGTCGCGAAAGGCCGCC
>JAAYQH010000292.1 GCA_012519365.1 Planctomycetota bacterium
AAAACAACATCTCGTGAAGCACGCAGCAGCCCATCCACATACAGCGAAAACGTCTGACCGTCATAGGTCACGGTCGCCAAATGCCACGCCCCGTCGTCCAACCGGCCATTGGCCGTGATATAATTCGACCCGCCCCCATAGCCGAACTCCAGCCCCTGGGCCGCATAGACGGCGGTATCATAGAGCCGGTACCCCACGTTCGAGGTTATCTTGGAAAGTAGCGACATATAGCCGTCAACCCCGGTGTAGTCCTGCGGATTGTACCACAGACTTATCGTTAGCCCCTGCGGCCAGAAATTAAAAAACTCGCCGCTGTTGGGGATTGTCACCCAAAGACCGTCCCCGCGATAGAACTCCATCCCCTGACCGTCAACACCGGCGACAAAGTTCGGATCTGCGCCCGGCACGTTCATCACGCCCGGCCAGTCGCCTTCCGGCCTGCCGGTTCGAATTGAAACTGAATCGCAGATGTCGCCGTCCATCTTCCAATGCGCCACCAGACGGCGGGTCATCAGCCGAGCCGTTAGCGAGGTCGCAGGCTGATTGAGCGCATTGTCCACAACGCAGTAATACCCGCCCTCGTCAGCAACCTGCACGTCGGTAATTATCAGCGTATCCGTCGCAGTACCGCTGATGCGGCCCCCGTCAGTCAGCGGAACATCATCCTTGTACCACTGGAAAACGTCAGCATTCAGCGCAGCAACAGACAACTCAACCGTTTGTCCGGCAGGGACAGTCTGCGAAATCGGGTTGGCAGTAATGACCGCCACCGCCGGAATTGTGGTAAACGACCAATACGGCCCTGGATGAACAAGGTACCCCACATCGTTCGGCTCATAGGCATCAACCGCCCAGTAATAGCGTTGTGCATTGGCCAGCATCGGCGGCGTAAACGACGTTTCGGCGATCGGTTCCGTTGTCAACTTAACCAGGCCGTACCCTTCCGCGGCCAGGTTCGGTTCACTTGTCCCCAGATAAACATTATACAGAGCGCCGTCATAGTCCACAGCGGACCAACTCAATGCAGTATCCACGGCGACAAATTCCGCTCCATTGATGGGAACAGGATTGTGGGCAACGCGAATTTTGGCAAGATCGGCAACAGCCGCCTCATCCAAAACCTCATCATAAATCCGCACATCCGCAACGGAACCGGACAAATACCCAAAATCATACCGAGAGCGTACCGCCCCGATATGAACAGCGCTTGAATTTGTCCCAAAGGCGCCAATCTTTCCGCCGGTATTGACTGTCACACTATTCGTAACCCTGTCAAACGTCTCCGGCACCCCGTCAATGTACATCTTCGCATTGGCCATATCCCCATCTGGCAGCGTCACGGCTGCGTGATGCCACTGGCCATCGGTAACCACGGTGGTGCCAATGGCTTCCGCATCGGCACTGCCGGTTTCAATCTTCAAGACGCCGCTGTCATTGTTCACCTTCAGGGTAAAACGCTTGCCCGGACCGCCATTGTCGTTCGTCCAACTGCTGCCCCAGGACACAATCACGTCGCCGGTTCTTCCGGCAGGGATCTTAAACCACGCCGAAACAGACCGCGGCGCAGAACCAAGTATGCCGGGAAAGGCGGTGGTAATATAGTCATTGGTTCCATCCATCCTGACCGCCCCCTTGGTCACTTCACCGGGAATAAATACCGCGGTATCGACGAGGGTGCCGTTATCAGCCGGGGAATTGACCGCCGATTTGGCCGTGGTTCCCTGCAGGTCATCCAGCGGCCAGTGGGCGACCAACTCGCCATAACCGGTCTGAATCGCCAACACAGCGAACACCATCAGACTTAACAACACATAATTTCGTTTCAATGCTTCCATTGGTACCTCCTACATTAAAAATTGCGTGATGGTTTATAATCCGATTTGTCGCATAAAAACACTCTTCTGCAGTCAGCCGAAACAGAATCACAAGACTTCACACCACCTTGCCCGCCAAATGGCCAAAATCGTATTGGCACCATTACTTTCGTTTTCGCCAAGCAGCAACTCCCCATACTCCCGTGGCCAAAAGGCCCAGCGTTGCCGGCTCAGGAACCCCCACAAAAGTCATTTCATTGATGTGCAGGTTTCCCGTCCCGCCATCGGGCCCAATCCCTATAAAACGGACCCATAAACGGGACACAGTGACACTGTCTGTAAATGTGACATTTCTATAAATGCCGTCACCGGCGTTTTGTTCAAAATGAACACTGCCAAACGCGGTCCAATTTTCACCACCGTCAAGGGAATATTCATAAGACCACCTGGCCGGTGCCCCACCGCCATTGCGCCACGCACTGACAGTCATCGCGCTCAGGGTAAAATCACTGTCCGCCGAGATTTCAAACTGCAGCCAATTGTTGGGATTGCCGCTGCCGTGGCCGAACTGGGAAGGGTTATCATTGGGATGGTCCCATCGCTGCAAATTCAACTGGCCCGGTCCTGGATTGCCTGAAGACCACACAAGTCCGCTATGGCCAGGGCCGCCAACCGTGATCAGATCCGTTACCGTAATACCGTCCGCCACTGTCGCAACGGACGCTTCGACCCCTTCAAAGGGGGCATTATTGACCGTTGGGCCGCTTACGGTATTTAAGTTCCAATCCACCAGCACAAACTCCCCATAACCGACCTGTGCCGCAACTGCCGCGAACACCATCAGACTCACTACTGACACTTTCATCTTACACCTCCACAAAACATAAAAACCCTTCTTTTTTCGGCCGACCCGAGGGTTACGATGGACACCGCGTCCACCGGCCGAGGTATCTGTTTTTATTCTCAGTTTGTCTGTTTTGGCCCGGCATCATCGCATCTGCTGAAGTTCATGCACGGCCCGAACAGCACGTCCCGTTAGAGATTTGCCAGCATCGCAATTTCCTCGGCACTAAGCGCCTTGGCAAAAACACACACCTCATCAATTCTGCCGGTCAGTTCCATTCCATGCTTCCAGCCCGCATTATAAAACTCTTGGCTGTATCCGATACTGATCGGCGCCAGCTCACTATTGATCGAATGGGTATCGTTCACATCGGAAATGGGATCTGGGATGCCATCCACATAAAAACGGATATGAGCTGTGCTGCTGTTTCCTTCTTCAGAGACCATCGCGACATGATGCCATTTGCCATCCGCGACAGCGGCAGTCCCTATGGCATAACTGTCGCTGATTTCGAACCGCAGCAGGCCGCTTTGGTCAATTTTGAAGGTCGCACGCGTGCCGAAACGCACCCCCGGCTTATGCATTCCCCAACTAAGAAGGGTGCCGCCGGCAGTGCCTTTTTCGACCTTCACCCAAGCCGACAGAGTACGTGCCGCTGTGCCGGAGATACCATTAACCATCGTGTTTAATCCGGAACGACCGTCCAGAACCAAGGCGCAGAGATTGCCCGGGATGGGCGGCTTGTCAACCGAGTCGAACACCGGATTGCCAAAGGGCACAGCACCTGCGCTGGCCGGATCATCCATCGACCAATAGCCGACAAGATGTTTCCACGCAGTTCTGGTCCGAGCGACGCCGCGCGGCAGCTGACGCCATACCGTTTTTCGGCGTGAATCAAAACGACGAACAAAATGCCCCGCAGTAAGCGGGATGTCCCCGATCTTTCCCGACTGCGAATCTATCTGTTTGGCCTGACCTGCGGTAATCGGACAACTTTGACGATTGCCCGGCTTGCCTGCCACCAGAGAAGCGTTGCCTTCAAACAAATGGACCGACGTGCTGCCGTCCTGTTCCACTTCCAGGGAAAATTCGGTACCAAGGTCGATCACGCTGGCGCCGGGGGTATCCACCCGAAAACCGACTGCCTCACGCGGCACCACCGCCGTCAGTTTCCCCTGCAAGAGTCGCATCTGTTCGGCCGAGATAATCTGAAATTCTGCAGGGCCTTCCAGAATCACCTCTGCACCGTAATCAAAGGTCAGCTTCAGATAACCCGAGGTCAGAACAATCGGCCACAGGCGATTGGTTACCCGGCTTCCGATTTCAAATGATCCGACTTTCCCTTTGGCATCCATACAATCCGACACCGTCGCCACCTCTATTCCCGGACGCACCGGCGCAAATCGGGCAAACAACACCAAAAAAACAACGGCTGCAGCCGCCGAGGACATCGCAGCAACAATCCGGAATTTATTCTTCGGCCGAGCAGTTTTCTGAGCAGCCGGCGAAACGGACCTCTGAGCAGGCCCCGCTTGGGGCAGCTCCATAACAGGAGCGGACATCTCTTCGTGGGCAAGCTGGTCCCACAGGGCCTGATCGAAGACGGTAGTGTATTCATTCAGATCAGTGACAGGCAATTTTGCGCTCAACCGCTCAATATTCATCGTCAATTGAACATATTCACAGTAATGCCGGCAAACCGCCGGATGAGTGAGGATCAGCGCGTTTAACTCCTGCGCCTGGTCTGGCGTAATTGCTCCTTCCATGGCCAATTCAATCAAATAATCGACCTGTCGGAATTCATCTGCCGCCCTGCTCATATGACATCTCCGGAGTCTAATTTTTGATGAACGCATCGAAGCAGCGCATTTTTAATACGTGCCAGATGCTTATAGGCGACATTGACTGACATACCAATTTCATCGGCCAGACTTTTCAGCGATTTGCTTTCTACGAACCTGCGTTTGAGAAACGTTAAATCCTTCTCTGAAAGGTGTTTCATACATGCTTTCAGGGCGTCGTATCGTTGTTCGAGGGCATCGGATACTTTTTCGTTTTCTGCCTCGATAATATCAATGGCTTTTGGGCTGAATTGCAGGCGGCAGCGCTGCTGCTGTTTGTAATAGGTCAAGACCTGATATTTGCAAATCGTAAACGCCCACGACAGAAAATTTGAGTCCGGCTTGAAGTCCTTGAAATGTTCCCACATATACGTAATAGAGCTTTGAAGAACATCTTCTGCATCCATTCTGTGAGGCACCAGCGTCAGGATAAAGCTGTTCAACTTGTAATAATTCCTGGTCAACAATTCGACAAATTCCGAATGCCGACCCGCATCACGTTTACGGGATATCTGATCCATTGGGTTTCATCGAAAACCGATTATTCATCGATTGTTCGCGAGAATTTTCCACCGCCTTACTCGGATGCTCACCCAGAAATCCAAACATAAGCCGCCGGCATACACCATGACTTAACCGCTTAAAAAATCGCGTTTTAAACGCCCCTTCTCGAAAAACACAGCCCAAAAACTCAAACCCTGCCTATCTATATAAGGCGCAACTTTCCCAATTTAGCCGGTTTTTGGGGATTTTTTACAAATAAATGTGTCAAAACCTGGATTTTTGCTTAAATAAGCGGAACGGGTTATGCAAAGGCAGCTGAGCAAGACAAAACCGCCGGCCGGTGTTATGATTCAACAAAAGGAGACCGTTCTGAAATTCAGAACGGCCTCCTGGAAGGGGCTTGGTTTTAGGGCTTATTCACAAGCGGGAACCAACCCGCACCCCAGCCAACCGGACGCGAATTCAACAAAATCGTAGAGATTCACAATACAATCGGGTTTTCCTTCCGGACCGCTAAAGTCCATTTCAGGATAATTTAGACACGTTGAGATCCCCGTGTAGTCGCTGTAAAGAATAGCGACATCGCGAGCAGTGATCCCATAGTTGAAAAGACGAATGTCATCCAACGCTCCCGGGAACGGCGAGTCGTTGGTCCCCTTTGCGCCAATCACAACTGGCGCATTAACGGCGTTGTCCAGTCTTCCGCCGCCTTTAGACCCTTTCAACTGGCCGTTTACATAGATGCTGAAAGCAGCCCCATCAAACGTCATACATACGTGGGTCCATTGATTGGCCGGCACAACATCAACCACCTGCAACCAGGGTCCAGCCGTATAAAACCACAGACCTGTATTCTCGCTCGTTCCACTGGTATCCTCTCGGATAACGAAAAACCATCTATCGGTGTCAATTCCATACCCTGCGGCCTTGGAGATAATACCATTACCGTATGTCGCAGGACCGGTGCCATCCCATTTAATCCAGGCACTTATGCTGATCTGATTGGTATATTCAGAAGGATCCCATGTACCGCTGTTAGCCCAGCCGCCCTGGTTGATCACAACGGCCTTCTTCTCGTTCCCTTCAAAATCTGGTACGAAGATCGGATCGATCCCTTGACTAGCAACACTGTTCGGCTCGGCATTATGGCCGCCGATCACATCTACATACTTACCATCGACATAGTCTGACTGATCCAGCGTCCACCGAGCGACCTCTCGCAGACAAGCAATGGTAAACTGGTTGGATGTGGCCGTGTAGCCATTGTAGTCGATAGTAACTTCGCAATAATACACGCCTTGATCAGCGGCTTTGCACTCAGGAATACACAGTAAAGCAGAATCAGAGACCATCGCCGGATCTCCAACTTTGTACCACGCATACGACAGACCGGTTGAATCATTTGTATAGGGATTGACCGCTTCAATGGCAAACTCAATCGCTTCGCCTTGGTAAACGGTATAGAGCCCCGACGCCGGCTGAGAGGTAATAAGCGGATAAAATCCAACCATTTCAAAAAACCACGGAATGCCTTCATAAACGGTGTCGTCTTTCATCACTTCATCCACCCGCCAGTAATAAGTCGCACCACGCTCCAGTTCGGTCGGCGGGGTATAACTGACGGTTACACCTGTGTTATCGATCCGGAGAGGGGCGACATCGGCCAAATTGGGGTCGTTGGCCTGGATATAGAGATTGTGATAGGCAAGGTTCGGATGCGCTTGGGTTGTATCGTTGGGATCAAGACCTGCTGTCCAGCTAATCACTTGATTCAGGGCAACATTTGCAGCGCCGTTTTCCGGAATAGGAGCACCGGCAAAACTCACAAACAGTGTCGGCGCCATAGCAGGGTCGTGCTCCTTGGAGAAAAAGTCAGTCCAAACCTCATCCGGGTCCCTGACAACAAGGATAGTCACTTGGTTGTTGGTATCGGCATTAAGAAAATTGACCAGCTCCGGTGTCGATATCTCGATGCGGTCTCCCGACTGGGGGGCATCGGCAGAAGTCCAGTTAACTGTACCCAAGTAAGTCGTTTCCTCATTTTCCGAAAAAGGAGCGCTCAAAGGCGCATTGGCACCGGTCACTGTTGATTCTGTCCAATCCGTCCCGAGAGCATCTCCCGACCGGCCGTCTTTAATACCCCAGAAATGGACAGGGCCGGTATCGCCAACTGTTTTGATGATCAAACATAACTTGGCATCGCCGACATAAGGAGGCTTTTCAGACAGATCAAAATGAATCCAGCTTACTCGCGTATAGGTGCTCAGCCACCCGCTTCGCGTTGTCTTGACGACAATCTCTGGATTGCTGCCACGATTGGTCGTTCCGGTTTGATCAACATAGGTGTCGGCATCTGTAGTGATGCGTGTCGCAAGGCCGACTCCTGTGACCATTTGCAACAATAAGATCACAGCCAGACAAGAAATGCTTTTGTTCATAATTTTTCACCTTTCTTATGAACCACCTTACTGTGTGGGTATTTTCACTCCGACGTGTCAAGTTTGGGCCACACACCCACTCTCAAATACCCACTTTTTATCATCCCGATGGCCGTGCCTTCCAAAGAACAGCGGCAAGAGTTATACTCTTGTGGAGAGCAAGGGCAAAATGCGAGCTATTAATCGATATTCTCATTACCCGCTGTTTTTACTCATCGGTCAGGGCTGCACAATAATCGCACTGGACCTCAGTACAAGATCGATCTTAACAACAGCGGATGGGACAAAAAATGGAGAAACGTAACCAGCAGATGGATATTCGTAATTTTTTGAGCTGTTTTGCGCTGAGTCAGCAATTTTTTTTCAAAAATAAACTGGCCGCAAAAACTAACAAAAATATAAATATAGATACAGATTTCTTTTTCTGCCGGCACCAAACCTGGGGGTTGTCCTGGACAGCCTTTATCAAAATAAACGCTGAGGCAGAGTCACTCCGTGACAATAATTGAAGCCTTCTAAGGGGAGACCAAAACTCTTTTACGGCCGATTGGATAAGCGAATTGTTGTGCCCAGCGGCAGGGTACGGCTGTGCTGCCAATTTGCCGGGCCGGCTTCGAGGCCGCGCTGAAAGCCATAGACGACATCGCCGTCGCAGCAATGTACCTCGACCCGGCATTCGTCCCAGCGTTCATAGACCCCTGTGATGGTCGCCAGATACCATCGGTGCGGGAATTCATGGTCGGCGATCCAGGGCGCAACGGCCGTAATATCCACATTGTACGCGTTTTTCAACGGCACCGCCGTGACCTTGAAGGTAATATCACGGGAAAAATAATGCTCGGCCCAGTAGTGTGTTTGGAATCGCTCGGAGCGAAGGAAAATCGTCCCCAACTCCTCAGGGGGCCACTTGCTGGGCACATACGCATCGAGGAACGTCAGGTGAAATGTGGCGTGCGGATAGTACTCGGCCAGCCGCCGTGCAGCCGAATGAATCGCCCATGACCCGGCCGAGTGCCCGATCAGATGGATATGTGTAAAATTCTTGTGCAGGGCCAGCAGCCCGGCCGCCAGCCGCGGCCCGGCCACATCACGGGCATACTCGGCGGCCTGAATAGAGCTGACCACCCGCGCCCCGCCGCGCCAGTCAAACGCCGCACACACCCACTGGTTGGGATCGACCCGCTCATAAATCGCCTGGGCCACCCGCCCCGGCCAGCCGCCGTTGCGGCCTTTGTCCAGCCAGCCGTGTACTGCCACGACCAGCTTATCCGCCTGAGGATTTAATAAATCCATCCCTTCCATAACCACATTCGGCTCGGCCCCGACGGCCGGCGTCAATATCGTATGCTGTACAAAAAATACACCCTCATCCACGATCGTTGTCGGCCCTTCGGCAGCACAGCACACCCGCACCGGTGCCCGCAGCAAATGCTCCAGCCCGACCTTCTCCATCAGGCGAGCAGTCCCTTCGCGAAAGTCCAACTTGCCGGCTGGGCTGAAACCGCACAGAACCAACAGAAAAAACGACGCCGCCTTTTCCAATAAATACACATTCCTTTTTTCGAAGTTCATGGTTCTCACTTCCTCCTTTCTTGTGTGCTTAACCGGCCGACTCATCGTCAAAGAAATGCTTTTTTCTGAGATACTGATAAACAAATGACACGCCGACCAGGATTAATCCAGTCGTCAAAAACGCGGCGATACGGTATTCAATCTGCAAGGTAACAGTGTCTTTCAGGAAAATCTTGCCCAGCAGGACGGCAAAAATAAGCAGCGACAGATAGCGCACGGCACGCGCGTGACATA
>JAAYQH010000293.1 GCA_012519365.1 Planctomycetota bacterium
CGTCCTGAAGCCACCGACGCGCAAACCGAGTTTAAGGACTATCTGCGCCGCTATATCACGCAGGCCCGACGGCTCGGCGCAGTGCCGATCCTGGTCACACCGATGTATCGACGTCAATTTGATGAGGCCGGACGGATTCAGGATAATCTTCTGCCTTACGCCGAGGCAATGAAGGACGTTGCCCGGGAAACCGGCGTGCCGTTGGTCGATTTGAACAGCGCCAGCGAAAACCTGTATCTTCAGTTGGGTCCCCAACGCGTCCAGGAATTGGCCAATTCCCCGTCGGATCAGACGCATTTTAATCAAAAAGGGGCCCAAATGATGGCCGAGCTGGTGATGCAGCAATTACCAGCGGTGGAACCTTCGCTACAGCCGTATTTGAAAACCGAAGGTCAACCGGCCGAGACGGTGTATTTACGGCCGCTGTCGCCTATTGATGCTCCCTTTGATATGCCGATTGTAAGCGTGCCGGTCTTTGCCCAACGTCAGTTCAACATTAAAGATTTTGGCGCCCAGCCGGGGGGCAATGCCAAGTGCACTGAGGCCATTGCCTGGGCGATTGAGGCCTGCCATGCCGCCGGTGGGGGGCGGGTGGTGGTGCCGGCCGGCACCTGGCTGACCGGTGCTGTGCATCTTAAGAGCAATGTGAATCTTTACGTTGCCGAAGGGGCCGAGTTGCGATTTTCCGACGACCCGGCCGATTATCTTCCTGCGGTACATACCACGTGGGAGGGCTTTGAGTGCTATAACTACTCGCCGTTGATTTATGCCTATCAATGTCAAAATGTCGCGATCAGCGGCCCAGGGCGGCTTGTTTGTATTCAGGACGGATGGCGGCGCTGGATGGACAGGCCGCCGACACACATGCAGGGGCTCAAGGAGCTGTACGAAATGGCGGTCAGCAATGTGCCGGTTGAGCAGCGGCATATGGAAGAACGCGGCATCAATCTGCGGCCCCAGTTTATTCAGCTCAACCGGTGTAAAAACGTCCTCATCGAGGATGTGACTATTCGCAACAGCCCCTTTTGGACGATTCATCCGGTGCTTTGTGAGAATGTGGTAATCCGGCGCATCGATGTCTATTGTCGCGGGCACAATACCGATGGTATAGACCCCGAATTCAGCAGAAATGTGTTAATCGAAGCGTGTCAGTTCGATCAGGGTGATGATCCGATTGTGATCAAAGCTGGCCGAAACCACGACGCCTGGCGGATTGGCAAGAGCAGCGAAAACATTGTGATCCGGCACTGTACCGTGCTGTCGGGTCATAACCTGCTGGCCATCGGCAGCGAGATGTCCGGCGGCGTACGAAATGTGTATATGCACGATTGTGATTACCGACCGACCGAGGGGTTCGTGCGAAGCTGCGTGCTGATCAAGACCAATCATCGCCGCGGCGGTTTTGTCGAGAATATCTATGTTCAGAACATCCGCTTTGAAGGGGCCAAAGAAGTCAAGGCACTGCTGGAGATTGATACCGATGTCCTCTATCAATGGCGAGACCTGGTGCCGACATATGAAAGACGACTAACAAAGATCCGCAACATTCAGCTGAAGGGCATTGCTGTCAGCAAGGCCCAGTACGGCATCTGGATTCGCGGCGAACAGGAGCAACCCGTTCGCGATATTGTCCTTGAAAACGTGCTCGTCAGCGAAATTACAAAACAGGCCAGATTTATCCAAAACGCCGAAAATATTCAGGAAAAGAATGTCCGTTTCGGCAGCGAGATGGTGTCACCCTAAAATGCGAGAGAAGGGTTTTCACGACTGTTGGAAGTCAAAATGTCGCAGCACTGCATTGTCCTGTCTCCCTTCAATCGCAGCCGGAGCTGCTGCAGAGGACAATCGCCACGGGAAGTTTGCCTCCCCGGTCCTGTGTTATGTGGGGTTAGGGTCGGTGCTTAATAAAGCCGGCGGGGCGACCGAGCGGATGGATTCGATTAGTTTGTCCGGATATTGCGAACCGACCAGGAACCGCTTTCCGTTTTTCAGTTCAAGTTGAAGGCCTTGATTGCCGCGAAGGTTGTAGGCGGTTCCGGATTTGCCCCAGCGAATCCCCCAGCCGCCGTACTCGATGATGGGACTATAGGTTCGGGGGTACAGACGGGCGATTTCGGACCAATCAAATCGCTTTGAAGGGAAACCCAGCGGACCGAAGAAGACGCAAATTCCATCGGGGTGAATTTCAGTGACGAGTTTCAGCGCCAGCGCCAGCGTTCCGTCGATCAGGGTCATCACCGCCCAAATGAGCCACAGCGGGAGAATCCATTTTGGATTGATCGCCTCGAGGGCCTGAAGGGTCACGATCCCCGCCGCAAATATCACACAGCCGGCCGCCACGACGGCACGCAGCAGGGCGGGCAGGGGTTGTTTTTCAGTCATCAAGGGCAGCATTGCTTGTGCTCCGACGGGCTATACGATTAAAACAGCGGACCCTATCCGGCTGAAGGATAAGGCACCGGCTGTCCGTTTGATTTATACGTCGGCATCCGTGCCTCGACGCTGAGCAGGTGCTGCCTAAGCAGTTTTTTCAACGCGTTGGTTTGAGCGGGATACCGCTCAGAGACATCGTCTTGCTCGCCAATGTCGTTTTTCAAATCATAAAGAACGATCTTGCTGTCTTCATGCCAGTAGATCAACTTCCAATGGCCCTTGATAACCGTTGAGTAGGGTTTGCCGACATGATAATGCGGCTGGTGAAAAAAGATCGGGCGATTGTTGTCAAAGTGTCCATTGTTGGTTAATAACGGGGTTAAATCTTTTCCGTCCACCATGTCTTGGTATGCAGCGGGAATTTCCACGCCCGCCATGGCCAGCATGGTCGGGTAGAAATCTTCGGCGATGACATTGACCGAGCAGGTTGTCCCGGCGGCAGCGTTTTGGGGCCATTTGACGATCATGGGGACGCGAATGCCGCCTTCGTATCCGGTTCCTTTGCCGCCGCGAAGTGGGTAGTTTTCGGGAACAACCCCGGCCAAAGCGCCGTTATCGGAGTAAAAAATAATAATCGTATTGTCAGCAACACCCAATGCGTCCAGTCGCCGAAGAAGATCTCCCAAACTCTTGTCCATTCCTTCAATCATTGTCGCGTATTGCAGCTCATTGCCGGACAGATCGGGATAGTTGTCTTCAAATCGTTCGTCAAGCCGCAGCGGCACATGCACCGCATAATGCGACAGATGCAGAAAGAAGGGCTGTTTTTTTCTGATGGCATCATCCATTAATTTGAACGCTTCAATCGTCAGCGCTTCTGTCAAAAAGATATCCATTCCATGATAGTGTTCCAGATCCGGCATACCCCAGGGATAGGTGTGCTGCGCATACGTATTGCCGAAATTCTGCCGCCCCAAAAAACAACCCGGGCCGCCGGAGCCGAACCCGGCTACATTATCGTCAAATCCGATGGATGTGGGGCATTCGCCGGGCGAATAATTGGTTCCCAGATGGGCTTTTCCGATATGAATGGTTCGGTAGCCGGCCTCTGACAGCAGCGCCGGCAGGGTTTCGGCCTCAAGAGAATGATTCAAATGCGTCCCTTTGGGCTGAAGGGCATTATAGTTCCAGTCGTTCGGTGCATTGAGTACAGGGCCGTGGCCGCCGGTAATCTGGTCTAAATCGCGCGTCCAGTAGGTTACCCGATGACGAGCGGCGTTCTGACCGGTCATAATGCTGATTCGGGTTGGCGAGCAAATGGCCGAGGCGTAAGCGTGGGTGAACTTGACCCCTTCGCCGGCCAGCTTTTCCATATTCGGCGTCCGATAGCGTTTATTCAGCGTGGTTGCCTTGTCCCAAAACGGCACCGACGTATCCTGCCAGCCCAGGTCATCGACAAAGAAGAAAACGATGTTCGGGCGGGTGTCTTTGGCTGACGCATCGGTCGATAAACCAGAGGCATACGTCTTAGTGGAACGCCCGGGCGAGATGGCCCAAAGTCCCGCTAAAGCGGCGGTTGATTGCAGAAAATTGCGACGGGTTAAGTTTGTTTTTTGGGATGGATTTGTCATTTGTCTTTTTCGCAAAAATACAGCGGACACCGCATCAATGGGGGATGCTGGTGAAGTGCGCTTGTGTTTTTCTTTTTTTTCAGGACTCAGACAGCCGAGAATATGGACTTGGCTGTTAAGTGATCCATTTAACGTCCCCGAGAGGATTCGAACCTCTAACCTTTGGCTCCGGAGGCCAACGCTCTATCCGTTAAGCTACGGGGACTGACTAAAGTAAACATTATAGGTTTGTGTGTCTGTTTTGTCAACCGCACCTTCTAAATTCATTTTCATGACGAGGATCAGAATCACTTGCCGCACCTGACAATGTGAATCCATTTTGCAGCGGCTTTCCTGTTTTTGCTTTTGTGAGAGATGCGGATGGACCCATACGGGGCGAATACCCTATGTTGCCTGTTGACGCCGAGGGGCGGGGATGTGTATAATGGATATTTATATTCCGATAATTTCTCATCACAACAGGCGACATAATAGGTCGTATTTCGGGGTCGTTCTTTCGGTTGGCGGTGGATTGCCAAGAGGATTCAGGATGCCGCTCGCCTCGCTTTTTATGGGAGATGCCATTTAAGTGAATGCAGGGGAATCAGAGCCGGGGATGAGGCCGCGCGTGTCGCTCAAACAAATGCCGGTCAGCATTTGGGTGCTGGGGATGGTGAGCATGTTTATGGACATCTCATCGGAGATGATTCACAGCCTGCTTCCCATGTTTTTGGTGAACGTCTTGGGCGCTGGGGCGTTGCTTGTTGGCCTGATCGAGGGGCTGGCCGAGTCCACGGCCCTTGTCGTCAAAGTGTTCTCCGGTACCCTAAGCGATTATTTGGGGAAGCGAAAGACACTGGCGGTCTTGGGCTATTTCCTAAGCGCGATGACCAAGCCCTTGTTTGCCATTGCGCCGACCGTGGGACTGGTCTTTACGGCGCGGCTGCTGGATCGGATAGGAAAAGGCGTGCGGGATGCTCCGCGCGATGCGCTCGTGGCCGACCTTGCTCCCGTTGAGATACGCGGCGCTGCTTTTGGGCTGCGTCAGTCTCTCGACACTGTCGGTGCGCTGCTGGGTCCCCTGCTGGCGGTTAACCTGATGTTGCTGTGGGCCAATGATTTCCGCGCTGTGTTTTGGGTGGCGTTTGTCCCCGGCTTGATCGCGGTGTCTCTGCTGGTGTTTGGCGTACGTGAACCACAGCGTCCGGTTGGTGCACCCCACACCAATCCGATTCGTCGTGAAAACCTCAAACGTCTAAGCGGTGCTTACTGGTGGGTGGTTGGCATCGGTGCGGTATTTGCTTTAGCCCGATTCAGTGAAGCATTTCTGGTGCTCCGCGCTCAACAGGGAGGGATTCCGATTGCCTACGTTCCGTTGGTGATGGCGGGCATGAATCTGGTCTATTCGGGATCGGCCTATCCTTTTGGCCGACTGTCGGATCAAATGAGCCCCGGCACGCTGCTGGGGCTGGGTTTGATGGTCTTGATCGCATCCGATTTGGTGTTGGCTTCAGGGGACCATTTGGCGGCGGTGGCTGTCGGCGTGTTTTTGTGGGGGCTTCACATGGGCATGACCCAGGGATTACTTGCGAAAATGGTTGCCGATACAGTCCCGACTGATCTGCGCGGCACGGCCTACGGCTTCTTTAATTTGGTCAGCGGTTTGGCCATGTTGGCCGCCAGCGCCGCAGCCGGTCTGCTGTGGGATCACTTCGGCCCCTCGTTGACCTTTTACGGCGGGGCAATCTTTGCGATGCTGGCGTTGATAGGGGTTGTCCTCAAAGCATGGCGACAGCGGCGCCTCTTTGCGGTGCCTCGATGATAATGTCGCGATGAAGGGATTGAGAAAGTCAGGAGGAGGTTGCCTTTTGCCGGCGGTTGACCTCGGCGGGAATGAATTTGTATAATGGTCAGCGGTGTTCCGGCAATTTCGCATCACAATAAGAGGCATAGCAGGTCGTGATTGCAGGTCAATCCTTCGATCGACTGCGGCCGGTGGTCTTGACGACGACGTATCATTGAAACAAAAAGATGAAACGTCAATGGCATCCTCAGGTTTTTGGCTTGAGGGTATTGCAGGGGATTATTATATAGGGTTTGACAGGAGACGGATAAGATGAATGCGTGGACAAGTTGGCTGGCGGGTTTGGCGGTGTTGGTGATGGGGGCTGTCCGGGGCGATGGGGCGTCGGTGTCGCCCTCGCCCTCGCCGTATGGGGTCTGTGCGCATGTCTCGCGGACATGGGGGGGCGATCATCAAACGGCCGAACAGCAGTTTTCCTTGATGCGTCAGGCGGGTATCGGCTGGGCGCGGACGGATTTTGACTGGTCGGGCGTGCAACGAGAAGCCGGCGGGGCGTGGGATTTTTCGCTGCTGGAACGGACGGTGAAGATGGCCGAGGAAGGGGGGATCACAATTTTGCCGATTTTGGCATATGATGTGCCGTGGGCCAGCCCGGCGTACCGTCATCTGGATGCGTGGCGGGACTATGTCCGGCAGACGGTAAGCCATTTTAAGGGGCGGCTGCGGTACTGGGAGGTGTGGAATGAGCAGGATCTGGAGCAGTTCTGGAAAGATACGCCAAACCCGGCCAACTATACTCTGCTGCTGAAGGCGGCCTATGAGCAAATCAAGGCGGTTGATACCGATGCGGTGGTGCTGCTGGGCGGGCTGTCGGGGATTCCGATGGAGTTTATTCGCGGCATTTATGAGGCTGGCGGCGGGGCGTATTTTGATGTGATGAACGTGCATCCGTATCGGTATCCGAAGATACCCGAATCGCCGTC
>JAAYQH010000025.1 GCA_012519365.1 Planctomycetota bacterium
CCCCTGAAATTAAAAAAGATTACACTGTCGCCGTCTTCGACCAGCGCAACAGGCTTTCCGTCCTCGCCGACGATATTGGTCGGTTCAATAAATTCATCAGTTTCATTCTTCTCATAACTGGCTTTGATCGCCTCAGCGGCGCTGCGGGCCTTGTTGCCGATGCCGCTGGTCATACACTCATAGGCCGCCTGTACCCGCTCCCATCGTTTGTCACGATCCATCGCATAAAAACGTCCCATCACCGAGGCGATTTGACCAACACCGATCTCGGCCATTTTCTTTTCAATAGCCGCAAGATAACCGGCCCCGCTGGTCGGCGGCGAATCACGACCGTCGGTAAAGGCGTGCACATAGACTTTCTTTAGGCCTTTGCGTTTGGCCAGTTCAAGCAAGCCGTACAAATGCTCCAGCAACGAATGCACCCCGATATCACTGCACAGCCCCATCAGGTGCAGCTTGCTGTTGTTTTTCAAGGCATGTTCGACAGCCTTGTTGAGCTGTTCATTCTCAAAAAACGAGCCGTCACGAATGGCCACGGTAATCCGCACCGAATCCTGATAGACAATCCGACCGGCGCCGATATTCTGATGACCGACCTCGCTGTTGCCCATCGTACCGGCCGGCAGTCCCACATCCTCGCCGTAAGTTCGCACCAGACAATTGGGGTAATTCGCCATCAACATCGCGTCCACCGGCGGCTTGGCCACTTTTATCGCATTATAAGCATCCTCCTGCGGATTGGGATTATATCCCCAGCCGTCCCGAATAATCATGACGCACGGCCGCTTCCGCAGCGTTATTTTTTTATCGCTCATGAGGTTCCTTTCTCTCTGTCAAAGGGTTGCAAAATCAATCTATAATTTAATCAGTATAAGACAACCGGCTTGCCGTGTCAAATGCAGATTTCGCACGGCAAAACAGCAATTTCTGGACACAGAAAGTTTGCCTATATGAAATCTTTTGACATTTCACCACCGGTTGACTATACTTCCGTCTTAATTCCGTCGTGAACAGAATGAACCGCCACAGTGGGGTATTGAAACGGAAAGGGTCTTTGGATGACAGGTTTACGAATCGTGCGGTACTTTGTCTTGTTTGTGATCATCGTAACAGGACTTACCTTAAACGGCTGCGTTTTTTGGGCCGGGACGGAAACACTTTCCAAAGAAGAGCTTGCTGCTCAAGAACTACAGCAGCAACGCCAACAGGCCGTCAGTTTGTATGTGGACGCGATGATGCTCAATGACCTTGAAAATTATGCTGCCGCTTTGGACAAACTGGAACAGGCCACCCAACTTGACCAGGAGTTTGCCCTGGCCTTTTCTATGAAAGGAGACCTGTATCAGACGCTGCAGCAGTACGAAAAAAGCGCCGACGCCTACGAACAGGCTGCAACGCTTGACCCGTGGTCCTTTAAGGACTTTTTCAATCTGGGCAAAGTCAGCGAGATTCTCAAGCAATATGCACGTGCCGCCCGGGCCTTTGTCGCCGCGGCCAAGCTCAAACCCGATCATTATGAGGCCCACGTTGGCGCGGCTCGCAGTTTCTTTGAGTTAAGCGAGCTTGACCAGGCCCGTGAATACGCCCAAAAAGCCAAGACCATCGCCCCCGACCAACCCGAAGCAGAACTGTTGCTGGGCAATATTTATATCGAACAAAAAGACACCCTTCAGGCCATCAATGCCTATCGGCGCGTCCTCGAATTGGAGGGCAATCGGCCGGATGTGATGATTTCTTTGGCTCGGGCCTATCTCAGGGCCGAACGTTTCAGTTCGGCCATCGAACTGCTGAACGATGTTATCCAGCGTGATCCGCAAAACGGGCTGGCATACCAGTATCTTGGGTTTGCTCAGCTAAAACTTAAACAAACTGAACAAGCCATTGAAAGCTACAAACAGGCCGTGCGGCTGAATGAGGACGACTGGATGGCACATAAGAGCCTGGGGGTCGCCTATATGCTCTGGGCCATTCAGAACAATAACGACGAGAAGATCAAGGCGCTGGCGATCGAACAATGGAAAATCTCACTCCAGATCAATCCCGAGCAGCCGGAGCTGCAAGAGCTGCTGGCCAAATACAGCTAATAACTGTGCCGCCGCTATGACACAGCCGCAAACGTCAAAAAAGTCCGCCCCTTCGCATCCACAACGACGGCCTAACAGCGTCGAATGGGTGTGGTTTTTATCGATTACTCTCATCGGGGCAGCACTGGATTTGTGGTCAAAACACGCCGTGTTTGCCTGGCTGGAAAGAACACAAAACCACCGATACACGCTGATTGATGGGTTTTTGCGGTTTATTATAGCCGAAAACCCCGGCGCGGCATTCAGTCTGTTTTCCGGAATGCAGTGGCTGTTTATCGGCGTTTCTCTTGGGGCGCTGATTGCGGTTAATTCGCTGTTTTGCCTCGGCAGGCTGACCTCTCGCTGGACGCTGACGGCAATGGCCTGCATCAACGCCGGCGTTATCGGCAATCTGTATGATCGCTTGTTCAATGAAGGTCGCGTGCGGGATTTTATCGATGTCTATGTGGGCAACTGCCATTGGCCGACGTTTAATGTCGCCGATTCGTTGTTGTGTATCGGTGTGGGAATCCTGCTGATCACCAGCCTGACCGCTGCCGAGAAAAAATAGAGATAAGCCCAATCCTGTTCGGCACTCCATTTGCTATGTTTTTGATGCCCTGAAAAAAATTTTATAAATTACCTATTTTAAAC
>JAAYQH010000294.1 GCA_012519365.1 Planctomycetota bacterium
CGAGCCTGCAAATTTGCACGATTGTAAAGAATAGAAGTGTTTATTTTAAAAGGACAAGTGTCAATGAAAAAAATAATGCTAATTACGATGGCAGTCGCCCTTGTTGGGCCGGCGATTGCAGCTCCGGTATTTTTTGATGATTTCAACGCCGAAAACGGCGGCGTCGGGAAGCTCAATTATACGGGCTTTCTCAACTGGAACGTGCAGGACGGTACAGTAGATTTGATCGGCAATGGGTTTTTTGATTTTTTCCCCGGTAATGGCCTGTATGTGGATGTGGACGGCTCGAGCGGCGATGCCGGCAAGATGATTACCTCTTCGCCGATTTGGCTGCAGGCCGGAACTTATGAATTATCGTATGAACTGGCCGGTAACCAGCGCAATAGCCAGCAGGAAACCGTTTATGTTGAGGTTCACGTTGGTCTGGTCTCGACAAGCCATTCTTTGCCTCAGAATGCTCCTTTTACGTTGTTCACGCAGCAGTTTACCCTCGACTCGGCGCAGAATATCACAATTAGTTTCGAAGGTGCCGGCGGAGATAATGTTGGCATGTTGCTGGATAACGTCAAAATTGAAGCAATCTCCGTGGTTCCTGCGCCGGGTGCGATTTTGCTGGCTGGCATTGGCACGAGTGTGGTCGGTCTGCTGCGCCGCCGCCGCCGCTCGCTGTAATTTAGGCGGATAGATATATTGAAAGGTTTTTTTTGAGGTAAATCTCGGATTTTATCTTGACAAACCTTCATTGAGTTTCTATAATTAGGCAATTAAATCAATAATCGCGAAGGTGCGCCCTTTTATTTCCTGGGCAGAAAACGCTTTGCGGAGAGGGAAAAAGGATTGGTTTCTACCTAAAAGAGGACAGAGATAGCCTTTTATAGGGATTGTTTGTTACAGTGATAGGACAGTGAGGGGTACGGCTGCTTTAACTGCAGTGGGGTAAAATGATGAATCCGGACAGGGAGAAAATCGGCCAAGAGAGTTCTTTCGAGAGGGGAGAATTGTTCTTGAGATGTCAAGTTACGTTCCCCATAGGAGTTTTCTCCCTGTTCAAACCAGGCTGAACAGTTGAAGACGTTGTTTTGGGAATCGTATCGCTGACCCCAACGAAAGAGAGAAAGGAGCGATGCCTATGGCACAAAACCAAAGAAACAAAGAAATTAAAGATGTGTAAAAGTGTCGAAGTATAAAAAATGTGAAGGTCATGTTTTTAACGAAAGGAAGAAGTGATGAAAAAGTTACTGTTATTTGCAATGGCAGCCGCACTTGTCGTGCCGGCTATGGCGGGTGTAACAAGTATCAATGATAGCTATATTACAAATAGCTGGGGCCAGCAATGGCGTGAAGATGGTGTCGGGCCCTTTGATTTAATTGCAGCAAAATGGGTTGAAGGGAGCACATTTGAAATTCCCGGTCTCCGAACAAACCAATCAGGGTGGATAAGTGGAACCAATGGAGACATTTCATACATTACTGGGCCCAGCGTAACCGTTTTGTATTTTGATACCATTTTCAATGATCCCAAAGTAACCCCCACCACCTTTGATTTTGTGACTTTTAATGGTGAGCAAATTGTTGATGCTGTCCGAATAACCAATGACGCAAGTCAAGGTGGACAAGATCTTGGCTACGGCTGGTATGGCTTGTCCGCATCATGGCAGCCTTCTCGTTCAGCCGTTGTGCCTGCGCCGGGTGCGATTTTGTTGGCCGGCATCGGCACGAGCGTGGTCGGCCTGCTGCGCCGCCGCCGTACGCTGTAAGTGATGCATTGCTTAGGGGAGTGGATGCCCTGCTTTCTTCTTCTGTTGAGAAAGGCAGTAGAAGACGAGTTGGTAACCTGTTTCAAAGAGAAAAAGAAAGAAGAGATGTGAAGATGAAAAAGCTACTGTTATGTGCAATGGCAGCCGCACTTGTCGTGCCGGCCATGGCAGGTGTAACCGGCCTGTACAACACAGGTGTGGATGATAATGGCATTCCGTTAGCTGCCGATGTAGCGGATCCGCATTACACCCTGTTCAGCCCCGAAGGTTTGACAGCTTACGCAATTACAAAACACAATGCTTGGGTTAGTCCCGGCTCCGATGCGATGTGGATTGGGCCAACGGCTTCAAGTGTGACGGATGCGGAAGGGTGGTATGTCTATCGCCTGACATTTGATATTGCTGTTGATCCGGCCAATGTGATTATTAACGGCAAATGGGCCACCGACAATTCCGGTGAAATCTGGCTCAACGGGACGGAAACAGGCGTTACACGGCTCGGCGAACGCGGATTTGAAGACTTGTCTGACTTTACTTTGTTGGAAGGGTTCGCCAGTGGGGAAAATACACTTGAGTTCAAGGTGTATAACTACCCGGGCACAAGCGGCAATCCGACCGGTTTACTCGTAACCGATTTGTCGGTCACCATTGTGCCTGCGCCGGGTGCGATTTTGTTGGCCGGCATCGGCACGAGC
>JAAYQH010000295.1 GCA_012519365.1 Planctomycetota bacterium
TCCCGTTCAGCCGCATTTCCTTGCGTTGCAGGGGTTTAGCCGTCTGCTGCAAACCATTTCACTGGTTCAGTCGCGCATCAACCCGGCCCTTCGGGTTACGGCAATTGTGATGTGTATGTTCGACAGTCGCACCAGTTTGTCCTCGGAGGTACGCGAGGATATCGATCAGTTTCTTCGCAGTGCGCAGAATACCAACGTGCCGTGGTCACAGGCCCTCATTGTCCCCGTGCATATACGGCGTAATATCAAACTGGCAGAGGCTCCCAGCTACGGAAAGACCATTTTCGAGTACGAGCCGACCTGCAATGGCGCGATTGACTATATGGCTTTGGCCGATTGGTTGCTGACGGGCACTGTCGAACCGCTTGAAATGCCCGCCGCGTCTCGTGATAAGAGCACACTTGAGCCGCACTTACCTGCTGAGTCCATCGAACCTGAGGAATAAAAAGAAAAGACTGCTCCGTGGATGAAATGAGAAGCAGCCTTTATGGGATAGATTGCCTGGGGCAATCTTATTTTTTTCAGTATTATTATCCGCCTTTTTTACATTTTGTCAAGCGGCTTTTTTGAAAAAAGCAGCATTGTTTTTTGGTTGGCAAAGTGTATCGTCATCCCTTAAACGAGAAGACGGTCGGCACGTGGACACGTCCTAATCACGTGTGAGCGACCACGGATCTTCGAGCGATTTGACGATCTGATTGAGAAATTGTGCGGCGTAAAACTCATCAACGATGCATTGGTCAAACGCCAGCGAAACGCACATCTTTTTTCGTACTCGAAATCCATCGTCCACAGGCACCACCGTATCCTCAATGTTGCCAATGGATATAATTCCTAAGGCAGAGGGAGGACTGATGGCATAAAACGACTCGATGCCATACATGCCCAAGCCGGACAGAACGATGTTCGCGCCGTCAAAATCATCGGGCAGCAGTTTGTTGGCGCGGGCCCTTTTGAGCAGATCTTCGCTTTCGGCGGCCAATTGGGGTAAACTTTTTTGTTCTGCTTTTTGCACGACGGGAACAACCAATCCCTGGGGGGCGGCCACGGCAAAGCCTACGCCGATGTGCTCGCTGATCTCCCAAAACTGCAGGTCCTTTCTGAAGGCCGCAGCCATCAGCGGATAGGCCTGGATAGCCCGGGCAATGGCGCAAATGAAAAAGTCTTGAGTGGTCGCTCGGACATTCACCTGTTTACAGTAGGCTTTGCGCATACGGGTCAACTCCGTCAGATCAGCCCGAACAGTCAGATATGCGCTGGCCTTGGTCTGCTTGGATTGGAGCATATACTGCCCAATCAGTCGCTGTATGCGTGTCAGCGGCAGGCGGTCGCCGCTCTGATACTCAGTCAAAAAATTGCCTCCGAGGATATTATGTTCTCGTTTCAGATAAACAAACCGGTATTTTAGCGAGCGTTTCTGCGGATTCAAGGGCAAAAGCGAACGATAACGATGCTGGATGCAAAAGACTCGCCGGAATCAGGCGAAGACATGTCTGATATGCGGTCTATTGCTCTTTATAAGAGGTTGACACCCCCTGCCAAAGACAGTAAGATGCCGGTTTTTGCGGAAGTAGTCGCAGATGCGTTTTCTATTAACTTTGCTGAAACAGGAGAAACGGAATCGATGACTAAAGTAACGTTGATTACAGGCGACGGGATCGGACCAGAGATTGCGGAAGCAGCCCGGCGGTGCATTGACGCAACCGGTGCGGCGATAGAATGGGATATGCAGCCGGCAGGTGTGGATGTAATGGAAACCGCGGGCACCCCCCTGCCGGAATCGACGCTTGAATCGGTCAGAGCCAACGGCGTCGCCCTGAAGGCCCCGATTACCACGCCGGTGGGGACGGGTTTTCGCAGCGTGAATGTGCATCTGCGTCAGTTGTTTCATCTCTACGCGTGCGTGCGGCCGTGCAAGAGTTACAAAGGAGTACGCAGCAAGTATGACAATATCGACCTGGTGGTCGTGCGTGAAAATACCGAAGATCTATACGCGGGTATCGAATTTGAAAAAGGCGACAAAGACACCCTTGAGTTAATCGACTGGCTCAACGCACGCAGCAGCCGAAAAATCGGCCCGAACACCGGCATCAGCATCAAACCGATTTCGGTTGAAGGCACAGAACGCATTGTTCGGTTTGCCTTTGATTATGCCCGAAAGATGGGACGCAAAAAGGTTACCTCGGTGCACAAGGCCAACATTATGAAGTTTACCGATGGGCTGTGGCTTGAGGTGAGCCGTCAGGTCGCCAAGCAGTATCCGGATATCGAGTTTGAAGACCGCATCGTCGATAATATGTGTATGCAGCTTGTTCAAAAGCCGGAGCTGTATGATGTGATTGTTTTGCCGAATCTGTATGGGGATATTCTCAGCGATTTGTGTGCGGGCCTGGTCGGCGGTCTGGGAATGGCGCCGGGGGCGAATATCGGCGAGAAAGGGGCGATTTTTGAGGCCACTCACGGCAGCGCACCGAAATACAAAGGCCAAAACAAGGTCAATCCGGTGGCGTTAATCCTCAGCGGCGTTCTGATGCTGCGGCATTTGGGAATGATGAAAGAGGCCGACAGGCTGGAAAACGCTGTGGCGGCGGTTATTGAAGAGGGCAAGTTCGTGACCTACGATATGAAACCCGACCGTAATGACCCGACCGCTGTGGGCACACAGGAAATGGCCGATGCGATCATCGCGAAAATTAGGGCCGGCCAATAACGCATCGCTGCCGCGGCGACCGCCTTTTGAGAGATGGTTTGCGTGAATCAAAACACGTTTCGACAATTGATTTGCCGCAACGATACACGAACGAAAGCGAAAGCGCTGCGGTTTTTGCTGCGGCTTGCTGCTGTGCCGTATGCCGTGGGTGTTTGGCTGCGAAATCGGCTGTACGATTGGGGCGTTCTCAAGACGGTCGCTGCATCGGTTCCTGTGATCAGCGTCGGCAATATCACCGCCGGCGGCACCGGCAAGACACCGCTGGTAATAGGGTTGTGCCGTTATCTGGAAGGCAAGGGACTTCATTGCGCGATTTTGACCCGCGGATACAAAAGCGAACGCGGGCCGCTTTCCGATGAGCCGGCTCTGCTGGCACGGGCGTGCGCCCAGACCACGGTGGTGGTGGATTCCGACCGGGTAGCCGGTGCCCGCAAGGCCGTTTCGCAATACGACGCCGAGGTGCTGGTGCTGGACGACGGTTTTCAGCATCGTCGGCTCCGTCGTGATTTGAATATCGTAACATTGGACGCGACCTGCCCGTTTGGCTATGGACGGGTTTTGCCGGCAGGATTGCTTCGCGAA
>JAAYQH010000296.1 GCA_012519365.1 Planctomycetota bacterium
CACCTTGCCGCACAACCCCAAGTACAGAGCGGACATGACCGTGCGGGGATATTATCAAAGCCATATGGTGGATTTCTATCTGGGCGATGGAATGGAAACGCCGCCCAGACCGAAGATCTAACTGGCCGGCGTCTGGTGGAATCCCGCTGACATCATCCGAAATGGTCGGGTGGACCTGGACGATTTTGCCGTGCTGGCTGCCCAGTGGCTGGGTGTTCCGGCCGTGCCCAGTGCCGACATCGCCCCGCCCGGCGGCGACGGACAGGTCAATCTGCCCGACCTGCTCCTGATGGCCGATAACTGGCTTTTTGCTGAAGAGCAATAGCATAACGATGTATGACCATTACAGCGTGTAATGGCAGGATAATAAAGTGCTGATTTTTTTCGGAGGATTTTTTATGAAAAAGCAATGTTGGTTATGGGTAACGTGTATTACCCTATCGCTGACGACCTTGGCTGGGGCAGAGGTCATCCGCGAGACAAGCTTCGGCCTGGGCGCCGATACATTTGTGGGCAATGATTCCAACAAAGGCCCGGATAACAATTACGGCGGCGGAAGCACGATGGATATAAGAAATTATCCGGGAGTTCGCGCTCACATCGGCTATGTCAAGTTTGACATCAGCGGTGTCTTCGGTAGCATGGCGGATGCGCAGCTCCAGATATACATCACTTCCGGCGGGGCGGCCCGGACCTGGGACATCTACGGGCTGATTGACAATGATGTGGATGACGCCTGGGGGGAGATGACCATCACGTACAACAATGCCCCGGGGATGTTGCCCGCAACAGCCGGTAGTTTTACGATTGATGAAACCAAATTGACTCTGCTGGGAACCTTGGCGGTCTCGAGTGCTACCAATGTGGTGACGACCTCTGATCCGGCCACGCTGGACCTGTCTTCGTTTCTGCAAAGCGACACCAACGGCCTGGTGACATTTGTGCTGATTCCGCAGCCTCCCGACCGGCAGTTCTATGTCGCCGCCAAAGAGGGCGTGACCGAAGAAAACGGCTGGATAGCGCCGACGCTGATTATGCCGAATGCGTTTCTTGGCGGTGCGGGTGAACCGCAGCCGGCCGACGGCAGCGTCATCACCGATTTGAACCTGTCGCAATTGTGCTGGAAGAATGTGTCCAGTGACGTCGCAGTCGTCTGGTTTGGCCAGACCGATGCCAATGAGTTGGATTATCAGTCGCAACTGACTCCGTTGGCCGTCATCAACGCCCCCCAGGAGACCGAATGCGTGGCGATTCCCGCCGACTATCTGCCGCTGGATGTCCCCGCTACGTTTACCTGGGCGGTTGAATCGTGGAAGTATCCGGAGTCCGATCCCAATCATTACGGGGAACCGAACGAGTTTATGGGCGTCGGTGTCTGGAAATTCTATACCTCGGCGATTCCACTGGCCAAAAGCAGCCCCGTCGATCAGTACAGGTTTCCCGGCGAAACGGCGACCTTTACCGCTGCGTTCGAATCGCTGTCGCCCCTGGGCGGCGTGATCTGGCATCAAAACGGCCAGCCCGTCAATGTCGGCGATCCCGATGTCGATGTGACGGTAACTGAGCTGGGAGACTTTCAGTATTCCACGACGCTGACGATTTCTAATGTCTCTGAACTCAATGACGGGGCCTATGACTGTATCGCTTCCAATGACGGCGGCCAGTCCGATCCGACCGACGTGGCGTATTTGATTGTCAAACGCAAACTGGCGCAGTGGACGCTTGACGACAACGCCGATGACCAAACAGGCGTTTACAATGGCACGCTTTTTGGTGAGCCGAATTTTGTGCAGGACGGCGTGCATTATGCGATGGAATTTGACGGAATTGACGATTATGTACAGTTGCCGGAAGGCTTTTCCAACTTCCGGTCGGGGATGACCTGTACGATTTGGTCCAAGCCGTCCACGGTTTCCAACTGGTCGAGGTTCTTTGATTTCGGAAACGGCGCAGGCGTTGATAATGTGTTCCTGACCCGCAACGGAACGACCGCCAACCTGACCTTCAACACCTATAACGGTCTGGTTACAGCCAACAACGCTCTTACGCTCAATGAGTGGCAATTCTTTGCGGTTACGATGACGGAAGCGGGCGATGTGGTGATCTACAAAAACGGCTTTCCCATTCAGACCGGAACACTGGGCGTCCCGACGGTTGTGACGCGGACGCTCAATTACATCGGCCAAAGCAACTGGGAAGCCGATGCGCTGTATCACGGCCTGATGGACGATTTGCAGATTTATAATTACGCGCTGGATGCCGACACCCTGGCGACGATGTATGCGGATGTGGTCGGCAGGTATTGCCGCTTCAAACCCGAACTGGACTTGAACGACAACTGCATCGTGGATATTGGCGACTTTGCGATACTGGCCCAATCCTGGCTCAAATGCGGCTTCTGGCCGGATTGCGACCTGTAATTTCGTTTGACTGGCAGAAAAGTGTCTCAGGGCGGCGTCGGTTCTCGGCGCCGCCCATCCTGTTACTTTTTTCCAGCATGCCGCTCATACGCAGCGACTGGTACACCTGGGAAACATACACGCCAGTGTAATTCTGCGGCGGTCCATCCAATAAAGAAAGGATTTATAAATGGTATTTCGACACACTGTTTTATGGACAGGATGGATATGGGTTCTGACGATGCTGTGCCCGGGACACCTGCACGCCCGGACAAGACAGATTTACAGTATGAATCCCGACTGGCAGGTTCTGGTCGGCGATGTCAAAGAAGCGCATGTGCCTGACTTCGACGATTCGCAGTGGAAACGCGTCAGTCTGCCGTACGCATGGAATGAAGATGATGCGTTTCGGCTGGATATTCGTGAGCTGCCGACCGGTATTGTATGGTATCGCAAAACGTTTACCCTTCCCCAGGGCAGTGAAGATAAAAAGGTTTTTCTTGAATTTGAGGGGGTACGCCAGGCCGCCGAGGTGTATCTGAACGGCTATTTTATTGGCCGCCACGAAAACGGCGTGATGGCCTTTGGCTTTGATGTGACACAACTGGCCAAGCCCGCCCCGGCCGAGAATGTCCTGGCCGTCAGGACGGACAACGACTGGAATTATCGCGAGAAGGCCACCGACCAGCGATTTCAATGGGTCGATCGCAACTTCAACGCCAATTACGGCGGAATCACCAAAAATGTCAAATTGCACCTTACCGATAAATTGTACCAGACCCTGCCGCTGTATTCCTGGCTGGGCACAACCGGCGTGTATGTATATGCCGAGCAAATTGATGTGGATGCCCGAACTGCTCGCATCTGTGCTGAGTCCCAGGTGCGCAATGAACATATCGCCGCAAAGACGTTCCGGTTCGAGGTTGAGATACGGGACACAGAAGGACAAACACGGGAGGTTTTTGAAGGCCCTCAACAGGCGATCGCACCGGGCGGAACCATTACGGTCAAAGCCGCCGACACCGTGAACGATCTGCATTTTTGGAGTTGGGGGTATGGCTATCTGTATGATGTAATCACCCGACTGAAAGTGGACGGCCGGGTTGTTGATGAGGTTTGTACACGCACCGGCTTTCGAAAGACCGCCTTTGAAAACGGGATGGTCTATCTCAACGATCGCGTCCTGCAGATTAAAGGCTACGCTCAGCGAACGACCAATGAATGGCCGGCCGTTGGCGGCAGCGTTCCTGCCTGGCTGAGCGATTACAGCAATGATCTGATGGTTAAAAGCCACGGCAACACCGTCCGCTGGATGCACATTACCCCGTCAAAGCAGGATGTGCAGTCGTGCGATCGGGTCGGGTTGATTCAACTGATGCCGGCCGGCGATGCCGAGCGTGACGTGGACGGTCGGCGGTGGGAGCAGCGAGTCGAATTGATGCGCGACGCGATTATTTATAACCGCAACAACCCGAGCATCCTGTTTTATGAAGCGGGTAACGCTTCGATCAGCGAGGAGCATATGGCCGAAATGGTCGCTCTGCGTGACTGCTACGACCCCTGCGGCGGACGTGCGATGGGTTGCCGCGGCATGCTCGGCAGCAAAGTGGCCCAGTGGGGCGGCGATATGCTCTATGTCAACAAAAGCGCCGGCAAACCCTTGTTTGCAACCGAATACAATCGCAACGAAAACCTCCGCCGCTACTGGGATGAGTATTCCCCGCCGTACCATAAAGACGGCAGCGGCGAAGGGCAGGGAGCCGCCTATAATATGAATCAGGATTCGTTTGCCATAGAAAGTGTGGTTCGGTGGTATGATTATTGGTGCGAGCGTCCCGGCACCGGCAGACGCGTCAATGCCGGCGGGTTGAACATTGTTTTTTCCGATACCAATACCCATTACCGCGGCGAAGAGAATTATCGGCGAAGCGGCGAAGTCGATCCCATGCGGATTCCCAAAGATGCTTACTTTGCCCATCAGGCGATGTGGGACGGCTGGGTCGGCAGCGAAAAACCGCACGCAACGATTTTGGGACATTGGAATTACGCCCCCGGCACAGTCAAGGACATTACAGTCGTTTCCAGTGCCGAACAAGTGGAGTTGTTTCTTAACGACCGTTCTGTCGGTCGAGGCACTCAATCCTGCCGCTATCTGTTTACGTTTAAGGACATCGCCTGGCAGCCGGGGACACTGCGGGCGGTTGGGTATAATGCCGCCGGACAACCGGTCTGCGAGGCTGTCCACACCACAGCCGGCAAACCCGTTGCTTTGAAACTTACTCCCGTGACCTCGCCGACCGGCTGGAAGGCCGACGGCCATGATTTGGCCCTGGTCCAGGTCGAGACGGTGGACCAGCAGGGACGGCGTAATCCCATCGCGTTTAATGATGTCCAATTTGAAATGCAGGGCCCCGCCCAATGGCGCGGCGGCATCGCCAAAGGGCCGGACAATTACATCCTCTCCAAAAGCCTGCCTGTGGAGTTGGGTATCAACCGGGTTCTGCTGCGATCGACCCTCAAGCCGGGCACTGTACGGCTGACCGCCCGCAGTGCAGGATTGAGGCCGGCTGCGATTGAATTGCAGACGCATCCGATTCCTTTGACAGGCGGCCTGACCACGTACTTGCCGGGTGAGGATTTGCCTGGGCGGCTGGATCGCGGCCCTGTGCCCCAAGAGCCGCCGCTGCAAATCGTACGGCGATCCCTTCAGGTTGCCAACGTCGTGGCCGGCTCCAATCATCAGCAGGGTGTCGAGGCCCTGGATGACAATGAAGAAACGTACTGGAGCAGTGACGGCCGGCTGGATAATGCCTGGATCCGCTTTGACTTATCTGAGCCGCAGATGATCTGCCGGGTGGGCCTGAAAGTTCGCAGTCATCGCACCACCAGCTACCCGATTCGTGTTGCGGTTGACGGCCGTGCGAGATGGAGCGGTTCGGTCGGCCGCACGCTGGGTTACGATACGATTCGTTTTGAGCCGACTCAGGGACGCAGTGTGATGATTATGCTGGCCGGCGTCACACACGTTGAGGATGCCTTCGGCCAAATCGTCGAAATTACAGGTCAGCGGGACCA
>JAAYQH010000297.1 GCA_012519365.1 Planctomycetota bacterium
CGGAAACGGCAGCATCAAAAACAAAAACACAAAAACCGGCAGGAACTTACGGAAAAAAAACCACCCATACACCAATAAGACAATGCCCCCGACCGACAGCACCAACGCCAGGCGTTCGGCCGAGCCAAACATATAATACAGACCGAATAACCGTAAAGCTTGTGCCGCCAATAAAACCACAAGCCCGGTAAAGGCGGGGTTGACGGGACTGTCCAAAAATGAGCGACGACGAACCCACATTGCATATCCGGCCAAAAACGGCACCAGCAAGCCGCAGGAGTATTCATCACTGTGAAGCCACACTTTCCACAGATCGACAAGCGTTGGTCGCCAATAGGTTACAAACAGTACCGCAAACAGCAGCCCCGTCATTCCTATCAGTGTCCATTTCAAACGCGGATGCTTCAGGCATTGGGCTAAAGGGTCGGCCAGATAATGATTTGATACCTGTGATTGTGTGATTTGTTTTATTCGCATAGAAATCCCCTCGGCCAATCCGCTTAACCGCCCTTTCGGCAGCGCTGCGGCGGTGCCGTCCAAAACCGCCCCCCCGGGGATCGTTCGCTGATAGTCCACCAGCGAACGGCGAAGATGACACCCCCGGCCGATAACGGCATTGTCCCAAATGATGCTCTGACAAACAACTGTATTTTGGCCGATTCGGACATTTTTACCGATTATCCCCGGCCCTAAAATAACGGCATCAGCCTCGATTTTGGCGCCCGCTTCGACCAGAACCGGCCCGCATATCCGTGCCGATTCAGCGATGTGGACATCCTTGCCGGCCCACTGAACGCCGGATGTCCCCACCGGCTGGACATCGGATAGCCTCTGCGGTTCCACCAGTCCATCATTGAGAGCACGGCCAAGTGCCGTTAGATATTGACGCCACGTTGTGAAATTGCCCACAGGACGCGACAATTTGCCGGCATAGGCTGGCTCTTTGGCGGACACCAGAGCCGGAATCAGCCCTTCTTTTATGTCGAAATAGCCTTTTTGCGGGATATGAGATAGTACCGATGACCGGCAGACATAAACACCAGCATCCCGCAATGCGACGGCATTGGATTTATCGACGGGATTGAAAAAAACACTCATTCCCGCTGCGCCGTCGCGATGGGCAGCTAAAACCTCCTGCACATCCGGCGGGCAGATCATGCAGGCGACAAACACCATCAAGAGTTCATCGCTGCCCGGTTCGGCGGCATCCAGCACAGAGCCGGCCGTGCCTCGCGGCATTTGCTGCTCGATCCAGCGAATATCCAGCGCTTCCGGAAGCGTAACTGCCCCGCGAATATCACCGGCTTGAGCGTCGCAACAGATCACGAACTGTCGTAACCCCTGCGCCGCAAGTCGCTCGATCAGATGCTGCACAACCGGTTTTCCGGCTATCGGCCATAAGGCACGATTCAGCCGTGTTGCGATAGGGCAACGCCCAAAATCACGCCCGCCAATAAGAATAACGACTTTTGTATTTTCTATGGAATTGGAACTCATGGGCCTTGATGCAAAGGTCGGTTTTCTGGACTCAGAAATTAGAAGTCAGCAGTCAGAAGTCGGAGAACAGGAATCGATAATCAATCGAAGCGTTTGCTCGAGTGTGTATCGAGGCTGGTAATCGATCTGCTCTCGGATGCGGTCCAGACAAGGGACACGGCGTTTCATATCGTCAAACGGCCGTCCATAGGCCTGTTCATAACTGAGAAAAACCTTTTCGCTGCGGCTGTGGGTCAGCCGAATAATGGCATCGGCCAAATCGCTGATGGTGATTTCTTCATCAGAGCCGAGATTATAGACTCGCCCGGCCGCCTCGGGACAGTCCATCAGAGCGGTCAGCCCGTCAATAACATCAAAGACGCAGCAGAAACAACGGCTTTGCCGGCCGTCGCCGTAAATCTGGATAGGCTCATTACGAAGGGCCCGCTGGACGAATCGCGGGATTACCATCCCGTAACGGCCGGTTTGACGCGGGCCGACGGTGTTGAACAGTCGCACAATCACCGCCGGCAGGCCGTACTGCTGGTGGTAGGCCAGTGCCAAAAACTCATCGATGGCCTTGCTGCATGCATAGGACCACCGGCTAAAGCGTGTGCTGCCCAACACTGTATCGTCGTCCTCGTGGAACGGAATCGCCTCGCTTTTGCCATAGACCTCGCTGGTGGAGGCGATCAGGACTTTTTTGCCGAATTTGTTGGCGATGGACAACACGACTTCGGTGCCGTGGATGTTGGTCTCGATGGTGTGGACGGGGCGATCGACGATGAGCTGCACCCCCACCGCCGCGGCCAGATGATAGACCACATCGCAGCGTTCGATGAGCAGATGCATCGTGTTGGCGTTGCGGACCGAATCCAGCACGAACGAAAAGTTCGGATGGCCCCGCACCGCCGTCAGATTGTCCAGAGAGCCGGTGCTGAGATCATCAACGGCCACGACCCGATGTCCGTCTGCCAGCAGCCGCTCGGCCAGATGCGACCCGATAAACCCCGCCCCGCCCGTAATGAGAATATTCATAAGTCAACCCGTTAATTCTGAAAGAAATGTTGCAATGCAGTCGATGACCCCCTGCCGTCTGGGGGTTCTCGGTTTTGGAATAAAGGTTTTGAGATGTCGGATTTTTTCCGCTATATCATTGGTGTCATAGGCCGCCAGAACATACCCCAATTCTTCAAATTTGCGTGCAGTTGCCACTTGATGGTCATTGACCACTTCACCAAATTTTTTTTGTCTTGGTACGATGAGAATCGGTTTTTGATGATCAAAAGCCAGCATTAAACTGCCAATACCGGCATGGCTTATAACGATTTCCGCTTGACGGACTTTCTGATCAAAAATTTCTTTTTCTAAAAAATCAACATAGTTCATATGTTGTGGAAGGTATTTTCCTGGGCCAATCTGGGCGAATATCTCTTCTTGAATCAATCCCTGCTCCATTGCATTATCCACCGCCCTGACGAGCCTGTCAAATCCGAATTGTGTACCCACCGTCAAGAAAATCATTTGTCTTTTGCAGGTTGAATTTTGGGTTTGCCTATAAATGCGGCCGTCGGCTATTGGTTCACTGAAAACTGGGCGTATTAAATCAGTTCGCCGGCATATTCCACATTAGCATAGTGGGCCGCGACATCCGGCCACTGGCTCAGAATCAGATCGGCGAAAGGACGAATCATTCGGCCGCTCAGAGAGAGTTTTTCGGCATTGGCAATGCTGTCCACCCAGATAACTTTGGCTCCACGCAGCTTTCCCCAGAAACACATTATAAACCCAACAGCCGCGCCAGTACTAAGAATCACATCCGGCTTTTCTTTTTTTATAATCCACAACCCTTTTACCATCACCTTTAAGGTCAGCAATGGATGTTCCCGATTGCATTCTCCAACAATATAGGTTCGAGCTATTTTTTGCAATTTTTTTTGTATTACGTCGGTTGTCGATACGAAAAATAAATTATGCGATTTACAGACTTCTTCAAGTTTGAGCAATTCGGACATATGGCCGCCAGCTGAAGCGACAGCACATATTTTAATTTTTGTATTTGTAGGCTTCTTCATAACTCTCAGGAGATTTGAAATTCCTTAGTCGATTAATCTGCTCTTTACGCAAAAAAGCCATTACGTCAGCTGGAATTTGACGTTTTTCTTGTTTAATCCAGCCCGCAAGATAGCCGCTTAATCTCATTAAACCTGAAAGCACATAGGGTTTTTCCCAAAAACAGCGCTTTAATGACTTCATCAGCATAAAAAACGGGTGAGTTCCCAGACAATAATCCGACAGACCAAGGCGAAATCTTGCCCCTAACAGAGAATAACCATTCGCCGTTCCTACGGGGCGATAATGCTTGACTTGAATCTCATTAAATGACCAAGTGTGCCACCCTTTCATCCGTGCTGTAATTTCCATCCCTGAATCCTCTCCACCGTATTTGAATGGAATATAGCCGCCGCATTCGACATAGCATTTCTGACGGAAAACTTGGATGGCTTTTGGGGTTGAGCGTCTATCAATTTTTGCTTCTACCCATTTATCGTTTTCTTTTTCCAGATAGGTTCCTGTTGCGATACCTAATTGTGGATATTTCGAATATTTTAAGAAAATTTTTTCATAATAATCAACACATAATTCTATATCCGCATCCAATATGGCTAAATAATCAGAATCTTGAAGTTTGAAGTTTGAATGTTGAAGTTGATTGAGGCCGTGCTGGATGGCATAGACATTGCTTGCGTAATAGGTCTGGTTGGGGTCTTTTTGCCGATACACATACCAAATCCACGGATGCTCACGGGCATAGCGTTTGACGATTTCGGCTGTCCGGTCGGTTGAGCCGTCATCGACAATAACCCAGACCCG
>JAAYQH010000298.1 GCA_012519365.1 Planctomycetota bacterium
AATATAGTACCAGCCGTTGTGTTTATAGAATTTCGGGCCTTCGAGCGTAGGGTGTTTTTCGTGGCCGTCGATAATGTGCCTTCCTTCGGTACTGATCGCGGCAGCGTCGGGGCTCATTTCACGGAGGGTCAGCACGCTGTTAAAGCCGCCCGAACGGCTGCCCGCCCAGGCATGGACAATCCAGGCCTTGCCGTCGTTATCCCACAGCGGGCACGGATCGATCAACCCCTTGCCGGCCAGCGCCAAGACGGGCTTTTCCCACGGGCCTTCGGGATGTTTGGCTCGAACGGTGTAAATACCCGAATCGGGATCGCCCCAGACGACATAGAACCAGTCATTGTGATAGCGAATGGAGGGGGCCCAGACGCCCATGCCGTGTTGGGGACGCTCGAATCGTTCTTCGGGATAGGATGCCAGGGCATGGGCGATAAGCGTCCAGTTGACCAGGTCTTTGGAGTGCAGAATGGGCAAACCGGGGATACTGGTGAAACTGGAGGCGGTCATATAGTAATCCTCGCCCACTCGCACCACATCAGGATCGGAATAATCGGCGTACAGAATGGGATTTTTGTAGGTGCCGTCGCCATTGTCGGCGACCCAGACCTTGGAGACATATCCGCCGGCATCTTCAGCTGCCCTTGTCTCGGGTGCCGTTGCCGCCAAAACGGCCATACCAAGAGCAATCACTACCATCTTCTTACACATAATCTTTCCCTAAACTGAAATTTTCCACAAATATAACACGATTGTGCAACATCAGTAAATCTGCCTCTGTATCGGACAAGTCAATGGGCAGATATCAATTTCATATCAAGTGAACAAAAGGCAAAATGACAGATTCCCATTTAATCGATCGGGTTCTAAACGTTATTGGTCGAAAGTCGCCATTAGAGACACTCTTTCGAAGGCCGACAGTCATTAAAAAGGCCGCCATCTTCTTTTATACTTCGTTGAGCGATAAATAAAATCTTTTTTCGTAACCGTTCACAGTTTTTAACAGATTAAAGACGGATAGTTTTCATTGCCCCAGTGAGCAATAACCGATTCATGGATAAAATCAAAGACATTTTGCCCCTGTTTTTTACAGGTCGCGATGGTTGTCCAGATGCGTTCGCACCAGCGCATACCCGCCTGGCCGCGGGTTCCCTGCGTAATCCGTCGATCAATCACCACCGGGCGAATCTGACGTTCGGTGCCATTATTGGTCGGCTCGACATCCGAGTCGGTCAGGAATCGGAAGTAGCTGTCCGCCGCATCGCCTTTGAATCGCTTGGCCAACTTTTTGGCCAGCGGATGATCCGGCGGCCGGCGTATCTGCTTCAAAAACGCCGTTTTGATTCGCTCCATCGAACGCCGCCATCCAGGGGCGGTCAAAACCTCCCGTCGATGCAGAGTATCGAACAGTTTTTTGAGCCAATCCAGCAGTATTGTGCCCCAACGGGACAGCGTTTTGGCACTCTGCTCGGCCAGAAACCGAATCTCGCGGATCAAGTGGGCCATACAATACTGAACCCGAACATCAAACAACCGGGCGTATTTGCGATACGCCCCCCAGTAGTCGGCGCCGATGATCCCGGTAAACGCTTTTCCGAGTACGTCTTTAAGGACGCCGCTGCCTCGCGAGGGATCGATCTTGAACAGACTGTAGCCGGACGTGTCAAAACACCACGTCCAGTGCAGCTTGCCGTTATCGTGATGGCCGGTCTCATCAATATTGACCCGCGGTTCCTTCGGCAGTCGGTCAGCCAGTGCATCATACGATTGGCCAAGAGCGTCCGATGCCTTCTGGGTCGCCTTGCACAGCAGGCCCCGCGAAAGGTCCAGTTTGACCACCTGTTCGAAAAACTGCTGAATCGTGCTATACGACATATGGCAGGCACCTTTCAGGTACGACACAAACGCGGTCATATCCGCCCCGAACAGGCCGCCTTTACGGATACCGTCCGGCAACGGCGCAATATAAATCCTGCCCGTCATCGGGTCTCTGTACTTTCTGGCGCGATGTTCGATCACTTTATACATCCTGTCCGGCAATCCGATTTGCTGAAGGACAAACCATTCATCCAGCGGCTCAAGGCCGTCGGCCTCTTTGTCCGTCAGCTCATAGTCAAACGCTTGATCCACCTGTTCCGGCTTAAAGGACAGACGCGTAAACTTTTTATGCCCGTGCTGGCCGCCGCGATTGCGTTTCTTACGTCCCGGCTTGGCGGCGGGCTTGTTGGGCTTTACGATATCGCTCGACGGCGGCTTGGAAGAATTACGCGAATTCTTCTTGAGCCGAGCCACTTCGTCTTCCAGTTGCGCAATGCGTTTGAGAAGCGTTTCAATTCGCTGTCTCAATTCAGCAATAATTTTGTCTTTTTCGTCCATGCACCACTATATAGCACAGGGTATGGGAAAGCGCAAATTGCCTATTTTAACATTTTCAGGTTTTTATGAAAAATTCTGTGAACGGTTACGATTTATGAATGTTATTTTGAAAATGACAGATTTACTCATAATCCCTTGGTCGCAGGTTCGAATCCTGCCGGGCCCAGTACCATAACTGCTTTCTAAAAAAGGAGTTGCAATTCTCTTGCCACCATCAGGCAGGAG
>JAAYQH010000299.1 GCA_012519365.1 Planctomycetota bacterium
ACGGCCGCTGCCACAACAAGGCTTAATAGAATCTTCGTTTTCATTTCCTATCTCCTACAAAAAGCTTGTCAAATTATTTCGGTGCCGAATTTTAATAGCAATCCGGATAGACGTTGCATTGAGCCCAGCCGAGTGCCAACTCCGCAAAGTCGGCCAGGTTGACCACACAGTCCCCGTTGAAGTCAAACCTCAGGGCCGGATCATCGTGATTTAAACAGGCAGTTTTGTCTTTTTCCAGTTCGACATACAACCGAGCGACATCAAGCGGCTCAAGCGGGTAGCTGAAAATGCGAACATCATCGATCAAGCCGTCATACTCCCACTCGCCGGCAATATTGGAAACGCCCAGCGTCACGGCGGCATCAACGCCGGCTGTCACGGTTAATTCCGCCGTCCCGGCCGGTTCTCCATCGCGATACACAGCCATTGTCTTGGTCTGGTTGTCGTAAGTCAGCACCACCAAATGCCAGTTGCCGTCATCCAGACGACCGCCCGGTGTAATTGTGGTACCATCGATGCGGCCTTCGATGCCTGTGCCATAGAATCTTGCGATATCATACATATGCCAGCCAAAGTTGCCGCTTCGTTTGGCGATCAGACCCATAAACCCGTCGGTTAGCGCATAATCAGTCGGTTTATACCACAGACTGACAGTGAAGCCTTCCGTATAGAAGTTAAAGAACTCCTCAGTATCGGGGATCACCAGATAGCTGCCGTCGCCGCGAGTGAACCGGATGGCCTGGCCGTCAAGACCCTCTTCAAAAACAGGCTCGGTAACGGGATTATTGGGATCGCCGACATACCACTGGCCGGGCCAGTCGCCTTCGGGGCTGCCTGTCAGAACGGCTACTTGGTCATTCAGATTGCCGTCAAATTTCCAGTGGGCAATCAGACGATTGGACAAATCGGTCGTGAACGTCCAGAGGCCGCCCGTCAATATTTCGCCATTGTCCAGTTCTTCATCGACGCGCCAATAATGGGGCGAAAATTCTTCAAGCGTATCAGTAATAGTAATGTTTTCCTGACCGACAGGCCGATAGCCTTTATAAGTGGATGCATCCCCCCGGCCGACAGCGTCTCTGTCGCTGCCAAAGTAAATGTGGTAACCTGTTACCGACGGTTCAGGTTGGTAATTGGTCTCAGGATTGACACCCTGCTGCCATGTCAGTGTCGGCGGAGCGGAAATGGATACCCCTGTTTGTCCGTGAGCCGGATTCGGACCCCACGCGCTGCGCGGATCGCGCCGACGTTGCACACGAACATTATCAAAGTGTGCTCGGTCAGTCGTAGTTGACCCTTCTGCTCGCGTAAAGGCGATAAAGAGAGGGTCGCCAACGTTATGCGCTGTTCCGGTGTTCAAGATCGCGGTATGGTGCTCATGGCCGTTTTCCTCAATGACACGAGGATAGGCATACTCAGCGATGAGCGTTGCGCCAACGCCGGAAGGTGTGGTTGCATCGCCGGTTTCCTGATCAGGCGGGACGGTGCCGCCGGCCCATAAAGACACCTTGGTTCGTCCATCGTAGAAGCCGGCTCGTTTACCAACGGCCACACTGATGGCATAATCCACATTGGGTGTCCAGGTGCCGATGGGCTGCCAGTGTATGCCGTCCTCAGTAACTCCCCAAATGAGGCCAAATGGTGTTGGGAAGGGACCTTCCTGATAGGCAGCACCGTAATCAAACCAATCCGGTGTCGGAACCTGCCAAGTGGTTGCCTTTTCAAAACTTGGATTCAGTACGACAATTTCCGGCGTGTAGAGATGCGGATCCTGTGTTGAAGGATGCGCAGCTGTGGTAAATGTCCACACCCTGCCGGGATGAACAATCGGATTGCCGCCTTCATTCGGATCGACTGCATCGACACGCCAGAAATAGGTCTGATCATACAGGAGCGACACATCGGTACTGGTGGTCTCCACAGTGGTTAAGAGGACCGCGGGCCGACCTTCTTCAACCCACGCCGCGTTGGGGTCCATATACACGTGATAGTACATCGCCTCATAGGCACTGGGAGCGGCCCACTCAAGGGTTGTCTGAACCGGGACATTCTTTGCTTCATAAGCAGGGATCGGATCGGCGGCTGTTGTCTCG